>OMZT01000169.1 GCA_900315615.1 uncultured Veillonellaceae bacterium
AGGTTTATGTCCCCAGAGCCATATATGAGCTTGCCATCAAGAGTCATCACACCGATGTCACCCGGGTAGGATTTGTTCATGTAATCGATTATTGTGTTGGTGCGGTCTGGGCGGTCGGCTATTGCCCTGGCAGCTATACGTAGACTCTGGAGGTGATTGGAGATATCCTCGTTGACGATATCTGTCATGATACTCGTCTGACGTTCCAACTGTTCTTCCATATATGCATAAAGCATGGTTTTCGTATGGTTGTGCATGAGGATACCGAGTGCCAGGAAGCCTAGCATGAACAGCACGAGCGATGTGATGACACGCTTTTGGCCATGCAACATATCCTGCTTGATCAAAAGCTGCGTGATCTTATGGAGCATAGATCTTCACCCCCTCGACATACCAGTCTATAGATTGCCTCAGTTTGCGGTCACTGATGTATTCACCCTTCTTGCATCGGATGTTTCCATCGGTATCCTTTATCTCTCCAGAGAATGGCTCAAAGCCGTTACGCAGTTCCTCTGCTGCTTGCATGACGATGGCTCTCTCTTTGTCGGTGACCTGTGATGACGGCATTTTGAAATCCATTGAGCCGCGTTCCATGTCATACAGGTAGAAGGAGTCACGCCCGAATGCACGCTCGTATTCCTTTATGAGCGCACTATATATGCCATTCCAGTCGTAGTTGCTCTCTGCGATGATGAGGTCGCTTTCTTCATGGTCTGGATAGCTGGCCACCGCATATACGCCGTATTCGCGTGCCACATCGATGATGATGTCATTCTCACGATTGGAAGCCAGTACATCGACGCCTTTTTTCACTATGAGATCGATGGCGGCGTTCTTTGCCGCTTCGTTGCTCCGCTCAAGATCGGGGTGCTTTGCTATATCCAACTCTTCAAAGGATACGATGACATCCGCTGATGGATTGGTGCGGCGAACACCAAGCATGAATGCGTTTATACCATTTATGGTATCGGATATGCGTGCGGCGGACACATATCCGATATGACCGCTCTTGGTCTTCAGTCCAGCGGCCATGCCCTCAAGATATCGTATCTGGTAGAGTCTTAGAGCGTAGGATTTGACATTGGCACCGTCGTTTCCCGTATCTAATATGAAAAATGTGGTGTCCGGATATTCAGCACGGAATCTGTCCACCAGCCTGCCATAGCCGTGCGCGTTGAAGAATATGGCTTTTGCACCCTTCTTGTGCAGATCGCTGATGGCATTCATGACCATGTCATCATCATTCGGGTCTATGAACTCGGCGGTGTACAGCATGGAGCCCATAGACTTACATGTGTCCCTCATACCTATATAGCTGTTCTTGAACCATCCGGGATCGTCCTTTGAGCCGAGCATGACAAGCCCGATGGCAGGCGGTTCTTCTTTGTGGTCTGCGGCACCAGAGAGTAGTACGAGCGTCATGCATAGCACGATGAAGCCCGCTGCTGCGAGGACGCGCATGATGTTTTTTGTAGGCATAGCGATTCTCCATTCTTTGTATGTGAAGGAATGTATTTGTGATATAATATGCGGAGAGATGTGGATAGTGGCATCTTTTGATTTGTATGCCCTGCTAGATATATGGTATATTTTTGACGAGAAATCATAATTTCTTTTTACACTGATGGAAAAAGAGGCGTATATATATGAAGAATATGGTGATCGCTGTGGCGGTATCTATGATCATGGGAAGTTTTGCTGCGGCAGAGGCGGTTGTGTGGAATAATATGGAAGCACTACAGGAGACCCGTGTGGATGGGCGCTCGTCATACTATGGCTCAGCTTTGAAGGTAGAGCAGAAAGCACAGGAGGCCATGAATGAGGCCATACCGCTCATCACGGATAAGGAGACTGTGCCGCCATCTGGCGACAAGCGGGACTATATGAGCATAGCCGTGTATTACTGGCCGGATCAGTCGAAGCCAGACGGCCTGCCGTATATCAGGCATGATGGAAAGGTGAATCCCGAGCGGAACGACGTCAAGCGTTTCGATGCGGCGCGGCGCGATCATATGGTACGCATGGTGCGTGCGCTCAGCCGCGGATATGCCGTGACAGGAAAAGAGGAGTATGCGGCGCGTGCTGTCAAGATACTCAGTGCGTGGTTCATCGATGACGCGACCGCTATGCGTCCGAGGCTTGAGTATGCGCAGATCGTACCAGGACGGAGCAGCGGGCGCCACTGGGGATTGCTGGATACAGCGGGATTCATCGAGCTCATAGATGATACAGAGATGCTGAAGGGCTCAAAGGCTTATACGCCAGAGGTGGAGAATGGGCTAAAAAGCTGGTTCTCACGCTATACGGATTGGCTCATATCGAGTGAAAAAGGCCGTGGGGAGGCTGCCGCTCCAAACAATCATGGCACATGGTATGATGCACAGACGGCTGTATTCGCGCATTTCGTGGGGCGCGATGATATAGCCCGCGAGATACTGCAGGCTGTGCCGGAAAAGCGTATGGAAAAGCAGCTCGCAAAAGACGCCAGCCAGCCACTCGAGCTCGCACGCACAAGACCCGTACACTATAGCTGCTTCAACCTGCGTGCATATATGACACTAGCGAGGCTTGGAAAGGAGCTGGGTATAGATCTTTACTCCGTGAAAACGACAAGCGGCGTATCATTGAAGGACGCCGTGAACTTCATCTTGCCATATGCAGAGGGCAAGAAGGCGATGAACAAGAAAGAGACGGTAAAGGAGAAGGCGTTCTTGAAGATGGCGGCGATGGATGGATTGATAGATGAATAAAAGATGGGGGTATTGATATGAGGTACATGATCATCGGCGCGGGTGGCACGGGCGGAGCTATCGGTGCTTTCCTTGCACGGGCGGGATTCGATGTGACACTTATCGCAAGGGGCGAGCATCTAAGCGCCATACGCGAGAAAGGACTCTTGCTGCACCATCCGGATGGCGACTTCGTGACGAGGCCAGAGGCGTGTACGATGGAGGATTTCATCAAAGATGGCAGGAAAGCACCAGATGTGGCATTCGTATGCGTGAAGGGGTACTCCATAGAGTCGGCAGCGGATTTCCTTAAAAGCGCGGCAGATACACATACGGTCGTGATACCGATACTCAACGTATATGGCACGGGGGGCAGGCTGCAGAAGGCACTGCCCGGTATGACTGTAACCGATGGATGCATATATATTTTCGGAGAGCGCAGGGCGCCCGGTGAGATCTTCATGAACGGAAAGATGATACGCATCGTATTCGGGCTGAGACGCGATACGCCTGAGAAAATAAAAGAACGCGTACAGCCGGTGCTCGATCAAGTCGAAAAAGAACTCATCGAGTCGGGAATACGCGTCGTTAATTCACAGCAGGTAGAGGCGGATACATATAGGAAATTCACGCTCATCTCTCCGATGGCGGCCGTCGGTGCAGCGTACGATACGACTGCCGAAGCATTGCAGGAGGGAGGCTTACATCGTGACGACTTCAAGGAGCTGGTGCGTGAGCTGCTCGCGCTTGCGGACAAGCAGTCCATAAGCCTTCCAGAGGATATGCTTGAGAAGAATCTCGACATCGTCGACCACTCCGCCAAGGATGCTACGACATCCATGCAGCGCGATATAAAAGCGGGGCACGAATCGGAGGTAGACGGTCTGGTCTACGCCGTCGTGCGTCGCGGTAAAGAGCTTGGTGTCCCTTTGCCGAGATATGAGGAAATAGCAGATATACTGCACAAAAAGCTCGACTGAGCCTTAGTAGTATAGGCTCAGTCGAGCTATGAAGATATTAACGTCAAGCCTTTATCCATTCCTTGAACGCACCTACATCGGAGTTGATGATGAGCTCCTCAGGGAAATCATATGTCTTTAGGATATCGTGCGCGAATTCATGGTTGCCCGCATCGAACTCTATATGTGCGTCACTGCCTATGATCATCATCGCGCCCTCTGCTTTTGCTGCTGCGAGATATTCGCCAGCGAGATTGCGAGACTCCGGGCGGCTGCCCTTCGGATTGTAGGAGCTGTTATTGACCTCGAGCAGCACGTGATTTTCCTTTGCGGCCTTCGCGAGTTTCTTGAAATCCACTTCAAAAGCGGGGTTGTCCGGGTGACCGATGATCTTTACCTTTGGGTTGCGCATGGCACCGATGAGAGCGGACGTATTTTGCTCGCGTGTGCCAGGCGTGATACAGAGGTCATGCAGGCTTGCGATGGCATAGTCGAGGTAGCTGAGCCACTTCGCACAGAGGTCCGTGGAGCCGGCGTAGTCTATGACGTTCAGCTCTGCTCCCATCAGCACATCGATACCATAGCCCTTCGCAGCCTCGCGCGGTACGACCCTGAAATTGCAGAAATACATATCGTCCATCGTTCCAGGCATGGCGGGACCGTGATCAGATATGCCGATAAGCTTCATGCCGTGCCTCTTTGCACCCTCCGCCATCTCTCGGATCGTGCTGTACGCGTGAACGCTGGCTATCGTATGTGTATGTACGTCAAGAATATCCTTCATCATGATCATCCTTTCTGCTTCAACGATACTATATTACCATACATGGCAAGGATTTGTCCTAGAAATCAGTCCAAAATTTTCATATCTGAAGGGAAACGGCATAGAAATATTGAAAACGAATAGTAAATAATAGATTTAGGGGGAAACGCTATGTCAGAGATCACATTTGAGATAAAGCACCATATAGGAGTACTATCAGAAAGCGCGAAAGGCTGGACGAAAGAGCTGAATCTCGTCTCGTGGAACGGGCGGGCGCCAAAGTATGACATCAGGGAATGGTCGCCTGAGCATGATAAGATGGGCAAAGGTGTAACGTTCACGAACGAGGAGATAGAGAACCTTCGTAATCTACTGAATGACGTGCTCGGAGAATGACACATAACGGCACACCGTGAGCCCCCTGGTTTTAGTCAGGGGGTGGATGTGACGCGAGCGGTCTATGGTCATTGTATGATATATAAAAAAAGGACGTCCCTGAGGGACGTCCTTTTAGCAAGCCACAAAATCAATAATAATGTGCCGTTATATCTACGAGACCATAGGTCAGAACCTGCATGAACTGCTGCTGGTTCAGGCCTGCTGCCTGTGCCGAAAATACATAGCTGCCATGCTGCCAATGTGCCACCCAGCCAGCGGCACCGCCATTTATGCTAGCGATGGATACAGTCGTGCCGTTTATGACCTGGTTCTGCCATTTGACACCGTAGACACCACTGATATCCTTTCCATATGGTGAATCGGCTCTTGCAGTACGCACGCGAAGCACCGCGTCGTTATCGTATGATGATTTGAAGCCGAGGTCAGCAACCTTGCCGCTGATGACGGAGATGTAGTTGCAGCTCCATCCGCTGATCTGCGGTAGTACAAGCGGCTTGAATCCCGCGTTATTTGCGGCATCTGTGTATGTCTGATACTCGACGATAGGATTCGGCATAGCCTCGACGCTTTGTGATGTGAAGCCTATCCCCAATGCGAATGCAGCCGCAGCGGCCGCAGCAGCTATCTTATTCATATATTCAGTCCCCCTGTATTTATGAAATGTTTTACTTTATTTTAGCATATAGGTCATTTTTTGCAAAGGGTAAAATGTCCACATGACATGCTTTGCCGCTGGAGAGATTCGCCGCATATGTAGAGATTGCCACATGTCTATGATATAATGTGCGTATGAAGAAGCTCCCATCGGATGCCTTGCCGATGGGAACTGATGAGATTTGGCATATGAAAGGGAAATTATGGCAGAGAAGAAAGACTATAACCCGGGGAATCCGGACGAGGGTGCAGGTGTAGCTATGCTTGAGCGCATGAACCATGCACATCAGTATCTAAGAGAGCTCGCGTTTCCACTTATCCCGTGGCGAGAGGGTATGCGTATCCTGGATGTAGGCTGTGGTGGCGGAGAGACGATACATCAAATGCTTGGAAAAAGCGAAGGCTCTGTGATCGATGGCGTAGACTATGCAAAAACGAGCCTTAAGATATCATCAAAGGTGAATGCGCATGAGCTAGGCAAGAGGGTTTTCCTGCATCGTGCTGATGTGGCGAAGCTGCCATTTGATGATGATGTATTCGACCTCGTGACGGCGATGGAGACGACGTATTTCTGGCCAGACATCCTTGCGGCATTCAGCGAGATACGACGCGTATTGAAGAAGGGCGGCTTGTTTGCAATCATCCTGGAAGCCGTGACACCGGGGATACATGATGATTGGAGCATACCGGGTGTTGATATACGTATCCGCTCCGCAGATGAGATCCGTGAGCTCCTCGTAAAGGCGGGATTTTCAAGTGTGAGCGTCCACAGAGGAGAGGAGGACTCAGCGGTCATCCTCGCGATAGAGGCAGAGGAGTGAGATCGGTCGATTACTGGAAATTTTTTGGTTCTAGGGCGCGCCGCCTTATCCTCATGCCGCGCGGACAAAAACGATGGCTATGATGAACGCCGCGACGGCTATGCCGAGGTAGGTACCGCTGTCGTCTTCTTGCTGGGGATAGAGCCCGACGTAGCACTGCGCAGGATCAGCTGGATTGTAGTGCACTTCCTCCTCTGCCCAGGGTTCGATGCCGGTATCGGTTTGTGTGTGGTAGGTCTTACCGTTCACCTCGTATACGAATTCTGCCCGATACCGCGTAGCACGGAAATCGTGGTATGATTTTTGGGATACTTTTTGCCCTTTCGTCTCGCCCGTATATGTCTCTGCCAGCACAGCGGCGGCCGCATCTCCGCGGTTCCATTCCTCGACACCTGCGTGCGCATAAAAGAAAAAGAACCCAAAAGAAACCAACGCCACTAGCAAAAATACAGGCTTTTTCATCCTTCTGCCTCCTCACCATAGATTTACATCAATCTACCTCGTTGCATCAATCATGCACGATAACAGGATATTTGTCAATTTATGGCGCATCCACATGCAGGTGTAGTCGTCTGTGGGCAGCTACGCAAGCGACGCTGACGCGTCATCAAGCAAGAAATCTGCTATGTGCATGGTCTTTACTCCTTTGTAGTTGCCTCCGGCGTAAGGCGTGAGCATCAGAACGTATTTAGGATAGTTGTCTGGGATAGAAGCCAGCCGTTCGTATTCTCGTTGTGCGGTTTTTTCGCTGCTGATTTCCTGCGTTACCTGTACATAGATTTTTTCTGCCTGGCGCGTAGCGATGAAGTCAATCTCTGCATTGGCTAGTTTGCCAATATGCACTTCATATCCACGGCGCAGCAATTCCAGATAAACAACATTTTCCAGACTTGACGCCACCGTATCGGGCGTATAGCCGAGTACGCAGTACCTTAAAGCCGTATCTGCCAGATAAAACTTCTCTTGTGTTTTGAGGAGTGCCTTTCCTTGCAGGTCATAACGGCTGCAGCGATGCAGGAGATATGCCTTTTCCAATTTTTCAAGATAGCCATAGACGGTTTCATTGTCGATTTTTCGATGCTCCGATTTCAAGTAGTCGGCAACCGATTTGGCTGAAAAGGTGTTTCCTACATTGCTGAAGGTATATTTGACGATTCGTTCCAGTTGATCGATCTTGCGAATCTGATTGCGACGGACAATATCAGAAAAAATAGTGGAATTGTAGATATCGCGCACAATCGTGTAAGCCTCATCTGGCGTATACTCGCGCAGATGAATGGCGGGGAAACCACCAAGACGGATATAATTCGCGAGTTCCTCATAGGGCGTTCCCACCCTTGTATAGGCATCCTTAAAGGTCAGGTATTCACGGAAAGATAAAGGATAAATGTGGAATGTGATGTAGCGCCCGGTCAGGTAAGTCGCGATTTCTGAGGAAAGCATCCGCGAATTCGATCCAGTCACGTAGATATCTACATCATAATCTGCTGATAGAGAATTGACGACGCGCTCCCATCCATTGATTTCCTGAACCTCATCAAGGAACAGATAATCATGTCCGCCATCAGATAGTTTTTCTTTGAG
>OMZT01000011.1 GCA_900315615.1 uncultured Veillonellaceae bacterium
CCGCATAAAAAATACCTGCTCTCGAACTGGGAGCAGGTGAAAATTTCATTATTTTTTTGCGTGTCCTATTGACGGGGTGCACACCACATAGGCTGCCATTCGACAGGGTGTTTTATTTTGCAAAAATACCGTGCAGCAATGATACGTCATCGTGTCTTTACTGGGTAAAAAAGTCTTCGTGAAAAATAAAAAATATATTTTGATTTAGCTATTGCATTATACTCGGGAATTGTGTATAATGTATACAAAGCGATGAAGCAATAAGAAATGCAATGGAATGCAATAAAAACAATTCCTATTTTAAAAATCATTTGTTAACCTTCAATAAAGGAAAGGATGTTGCAGTTATGAGGACAGAGCACGATTTTCTTGGTGAGTTTCAGGTCCCAGATGATGTGTACTATGGTGTACAGACGTGCCGTGCTAAAGATAACTTCCAGATTACAGGACAGCAAATTGATTTAGATTTCATACATTCCTTTGCAAAAGTAAAGAAAGCAGCTATGCTCACAAATATGGAGACAGGTCGTCTCGATAAGCGTATTGGAGACCTGATGGTTCAGGCTGCAGATGAGATAGCTGATGGCAAATTCGATGATCAGTTCCCCCTGGATCCTATACAGGGTGGCGCAGGAACATCTATCAACATGAACGTGAACGAGGTTCTTTGTAATAGATCCCTTGAACTTATGGGTGAGCAGCGTGGACGCTATGATATAGTGAGCCCGAACAACCATGCTAATATGGCACAGTCCACGAATGATACATTCCCAACAAGCATGAAGGTATGCTGCATTTATAAGACACATATCCTGAATAAGGCACTTGACACCCTGGCATCCGAGCTTGAGAAAAAGGCAGACGAATATAAGGATGTCCTGAAGATGGGACGTACTCATTTACAGGATGCTGTACCTGTAACGCTCGGTCAGGAAATGGGTATGTATGCGTCCGCAATACGTCGTGGTATGAAGCGCATTCAGCATGCTGCTGATAATCTTCACACGATCACGATGGGCGGTACCGCTATTGGTACAGGATTGAACGCTGAGCCTGAATATATATCCAAGGTAGCAGCAAACCTCTCCAAGGTTACGGGAGAGACGTTCACAGAAATCGATAATCTCATCGATGGCACAAATAATACGGATGGTTTCGCAGATATGTCTGCAGCCATGAAGAACACGGCTCTGGTACTTATCAAGATGGCTAACGATTTCCGCCTGATGGCATCCGGTCCACGCTGCGGTCTCAATGAGCTGAAGCTTCCAGCACGTCAGCCAGGATCTTCTATTATGCCGGGCAAGGTAAACCCTGTTATCGCAGAGGTGCTCGACCAGACTTGCTATCAGGTTATTGGCGGAGATTTGGCAGTTACGTTGGCAGTAGAGAATGGCCAGTTCGAGCTTAATGTCATGGAGCCGGTAATGGCATTCAACATCTTCAACAGCTTCAGGTATCTCACCAATGCAGCAAATACCTTCGTTGATAAGCTCCTCCATGGCCTCCAGCCAAACCGTGAGCAGTGCCAGAAGTGGCTTGATGGCAGTGTCGGCGTCATCACGGCTATGCTTCCGCATATCGGATATGAGAACTCTGCTATGATTGCTAAGGAAGCATATGAGAGTGGCCGCCCGGTACGTGAAATCGTACTTGAGAAGGGACTCGTAACCAAGGAACGCATGGATCAGATAATGGATCCAGAAGAGATGACCACACCAGGTATTGCAGGTGGCAGAGACGAGAAATAAGAACTGCTGAAAACCTATAAGAATTATCAAAGCGGCCGCGTAGAAGCGGCTGCTTTTTTTCTCTTTTACTTGACATTTTGACTTTTAGATGTATAATAATGAATGAATCCTGGCACTCGTTAATAAGGAGTGCTAACAAAAAGGTCAGGAAGAGCGTAAGGAGCAATGATTTATGGCTAAAGAGACACATGAATTTCAGGCTGAGACAAAAGAACTGCTGGATCTGATGATCCATTCTATTTATACGAACCACGAGATTTTTCTGCGTGAATTGATATCAAATGCATCTGATGCAATAGACAAGCTTCATTTTGAGTCATTGACGAACCGCGATCTGCTTGAGGGTAATGAGGATTTTGAGATTTTCCTGGTACCAGATAAGGAAAACCATACCTTGACGATTTCGGATAATGGTATCGGAATGAGTCGCGATGAAGTGATAGAGAATATAGGAACTATTGCTAAATCTGGCACAAAGGCTTTTATGCAGCAACTGCAGAAGGCAAAGGAAGAGGATAAGGGAACGACCGATAAAGAAATGATAGGTCAGTTCGGTGTGGGCTTCTACTCTGCATTCATGGTTGCGGATAAGGTGACGATATTAACCCGTAAGGCAGGAGAAGCACAGGGCTGGCGCTGGGAGTCAGATGGCAGCGGATCGTACAGCATAGAAGAGGCAGATAAGAAAACCCGCGGTACAACGATAGTGCTTCATCTTGCAGATGATTTCCACGGGGATGAAAAGGAAGAGAATTACGAAGATCGATATAAGCTTCAGGGGCTCGTGAAGAAGTACTCTGACTATGTACGTTATCCGATTAAGATGAATTTTGAGGTTGAGGAGACGCCTAAGGACGAAAAAGGCGAGCCGATAAAGGATGCTAAGCCTGTCAAGAAGACAGAGGTCCGTACACTGAACTCCATGCAGCCGCTTTGGACTAAGAATAAGTCCGATATCACGGATGAGGACTATAATAAGTTTATACAGAGCCAGTTCCATGAGTGGGAAGACCCGATGGAGATTTTCCATACAAAAGCAGAAGGACAGGTCGAATATACGGCATTGCTTTATATACCGGCACATGCTCCGTTCAACCTTTACCATACAGATTATGAGCCGGGCGTGCAGCTGTACTCGCGTCACGTATTCATCATGGATAAGTGCAAAGACCTGCTTCCAGATTATCTGCGCTTTGTGAAGGGGCTTGTAGATTCGCCAGATTTGTCGCTTAATATCTCACGTGAACTGCTTCAGCAAAGTAGAGAGCTCAAGGTAATCGGTAAAAACCTTGAGAAAAATATCTTGAAGACGTTGTCCAGGACACTGAAGAATAACCGTGAAAAATATGAGAAATTCTGGAATGAATTTGGTAAGTCGCTCAAGATAGGCGTATATAATAGCATATACAGCGGTACAGATACAACTGATAAGCTGAAGGATCTGCTGCTGTTCACAAGCTCCAAGGATGGCAGACTGGTTACGCTTGCCGAATATGTCGACCGCATGAAGGAAGGACAGAAGAAGATTTACTATGCTCCGGGTAAGGATAAGGAGACCATAGAGCAGCTTCCTCAGATGGAAATGCTACGCGATAAGGACATTGAGGTTCTGTATCTGACTGATCCGGTTGATGAATTCTGCATCGAGACAATTCGCGAATACGAGGGCAAGAAATTCCATTCTGTAAGCCGTGGCGATATAGATCTGGATGATGCGGATTCAAAGGAGGCCAAGAAAGAAACAGAGGACATCGCAAAGAAGAATGATGACCTGCTTAAGGATATCAAGAAAGTCCTTGATGGTAAGGTAGCTGATGTAAAGCTGACAGCCCGTCTGAAGAACAGTGCCGTATGCCTGGTCGCAGACGAGGCAGGTCCAAGCCTCTCGATGGAGCATACATTTGCAGAGATGGATAATCCGATGTTCAAGGCAAAGCGCATCCTTGAGCTAAACCCGCACCATGCATTATTCAGCCGCCTGCAGTCACTACATGATGTTGGCAGCGATAATCAGGATTTCAAGGATTATTGTGACCTGCTTTATACTCAGGCGCTCATCATAGAGGGACTGCCGCCTGAGAACCCGGTAGACTTCGCGAATAAGGTTGCAAAACTGATGGCAAAATGATCCTATCTACGTTAGGTGACTGACAGTTGACCATTGGCGGTGATAGGGCAATTTCCCGTAAAACAGAACAAGATATGATATAAAGGCGTTCTGATGCACTTCCCGTCAAGTAGCCACAAAAAATGCTGCTCCAAGTTTTGGGGCAGCATTTTTTCTGTGGCTTGTCATGGTCTCATGCTTTTATGTCTACACTTGATTCCGGCATACTGATATCTACTTCGTATTCTGGCACTGGCTGATCCACGGCATCTGGAATGGAGCTTGGAGATGTTTCCCACTCACGATCTTTATCATTCTGCTTGCTGATCTTATTATCTTCTTCTTCCTCTTTACTAGAGTGACTATGCTGCTTGATTGCGGCAATCGACTTTGCTAAGCTGTACAGATCAGGAGATGTTTCGGCAAGTTCTTTTTCATCCCTCATAGAAACCTTACGGCCATGCATGATGCGCATGACAGTCTGCATAACGCGTGACTCTTTTTGTGAGGATTTCCTCATGGATTCGCCTTGTCGCTGGATTTGGACGGACTGTTGCTGAAGCATATTGGCATTGGCGACGCCCTGGCGCAGTTTCTGCATAGCCTTATCCTGTGCAGTAAGTGTCTTTTTCATATCATCCGAGAGGAGATAATGCTGGCCTCCTATGTCCACGAAGCCATCTTTTACAGCCTGGTGTAATGTGCCTGCATCCGTAAAACGCAACTTGCGGCTGACACCTTCTCCAAAGAAATGCACACCTGCCGTAACAGCTGAGTTTTCAGTATGATTCTTCAGAGCTTGCTCTGCCTGAGAAATATCAACAGTGTCGCTTGTTCCCAAACCATGCGATACTTTCAGGGTATCTGAAGGCAACGTACCATCTTTTTTGCCTATGATAGTGGTAGAGCCCTGAGCGGGATGTTGTACGCTATAGATATTGGCTTTATTATTAGTCAGGCTCCCAATCTGCATGGTTATTCATCTCCTTAGAATGCAAATAATCTCTATAATACATATCGGAATTACGTTCAGAAACTTAATAGCTCTATTCTAATAATTACAATATCATGAGAGATAACGAAAGCTTATGGCGATCTTGTTCATAAAAACCAAACGGGGCTGGACACTGTTGCTGCGCAGATGATAGAATAAAAATAAATGATCGTATTATAGGTGATGCCTGACGATGACCAATTCTACAGAGCTCCTGGCAGTAAAACTACCGGAGTTCATAGATATGCCACGAAGTTTATTCCTTGAGAAGATGCAAACAGGATTCGAGCGATATAAACGGCAATATCATACACACGATGGCGAGACAGATGGATTTCTGGAAAGAATGCTATTACATACCGAGTACTGTTGTCGCGTGGGAGAGAAGGGATGGTCCTGTACTTCCCGAAGAGACCCGAATTTGATGAGACGTACGCAATGATGAAATATGTATGATTTGCAGAGGTGTGATTATGAAGACAATCGAAGTAGTCGCTGCGGCTATCATTCAGGATGGGAAAGTCCTGGCGGCTCAGCGTGGCTATGGAAACTATAAGGATAGCTGGGAGCTCCCAGGTGGCAAGGTAGAGCCTGGCGAAACGTTCAAGCAGGCACTGCAACGCGAGATACGTGAAGAGATGGGTGCCAAAGTGACAGTAGGTGATCTGGTCGGTACAGTGGAATACGATTACCCAGAGTTTCATGTATGTCTGCA
>OMZT01000031.1 GCA_900315615.1 uncultured Veillonellaceae bacterium
ATGGAGCGGAAAACGGGACTCGGACCCGCGACCCCCACCTTGGCAAGGTGATGCTCTACCACTGAGCTACTTCCGCATGGCGACCCGAATGGGACTTGAACCCATGATCTCCGCCGTGACAGGGCGGCATTCTAACCAACTAAACTACCGGGCCGTTTCAGCATAACGCGCTGACAAAGGATATAATACTATATCTAGTGTACATTGTCAAGAGTTTTATTTTGTTTATTTAATATATATTTCAAAGTCATTTTATTACTATTTATTATTATTGTGTCCGAAAAAGCCATAATATTCATTGACATATTTGTCATTTTTTTCTATACTTAGTAATGGACATATGGGTAATTCCAGTCCTATCGTAATTATGCAGGATCCACCGGATTATCCGGAAACCCGCGATTCAGCAAAAGGAGAGTGTTTTTTATGGCGAAACCAGTACAGATTATGGAAACGGTTCTTCGCGACGGACATCAGTCCCTCTGCGCTACGCGCATGCACTATTCACAGATGGAGCCGATGCTTGATTCGCTCGATAGAATAGGTTACAAGGCTCTCGAAGCCTGGGGTGGTGCTACATTTGATACATGCCTCCGCTTCCTCGACGAGGATCCTTGGGAGCGTCTCGACAAGCTCAAGGCTCATCTGAAGACACCTATACAGATGCTGCTTCGCGGACAGAATCTGCTTGGATATAATCACTATTCTAATGACGTGGTTGAAAAATTTGTTCATATGGCTTCAAAGCATGGTGTCGGCGTTTTCCGTATCTTTGATGCCCTCAACGATGTAGATAATCTGAAGGTTGCAATAAAAGCCGCGCTGGAATGCCCTGAAAAGCCAGAGGTTCAAGGATGCCTGGTCTATACGATCAGCCCTGTTCATACGAACGAAACCTTTGTCGAACTTGCAAAGAAGCTTGTTGATATGGGCGTGCATTCCGTATGCATAAAGGATATGTCAGGTTTGCTGAAGCCATATGTCGCAGAAGACCTCGTAAAGAAGCTTAAGGCGGCCGTTGATGTTCCTATAGAGCTGCATACCCATTGTACATCCGGTTTCGGATCGATGACCTACATGAAGGCCATCGAGGCAGGTGTTGATATCATCGACTGTGCTCTTTCCCCATTTGCAATGGATACCTCTCAGCCTTGTACAGAAACAATGGTCGCGGCACTTGAGGGTACCGAGTACGATACCGGTCTCGACCGTCAGGCAATGACACCTATTGCTAAGCATTTCCTGCAGGTCAAGAAAGATTTGATCAAGGAATTTAACTTAAAGGGCTATTTCGATGTAAATCCAAATGTGCTTGACTTCCAGATTCCTGGCGGTATGCTCTCCAACCTCACAAATCAGCTTAAAGAAATGGGAATGGAGGACAAATTCCAAGATTTGTTAGATGAGATGCCACGTGTCCGCAAGGATGTTGGATATCCACCACTTGTTACACCATCCAGCCAGATCGTCGGAACAATGGCAACGATGAATGTTGCATCGGGAAAGCGCTATGCAATGGTTCCGAATGAGTTCAAAGACCTTGCTCGCGGTAAGTTTGGTAAGACCCCTGTAAAAGTCGAGGCAGCATTCCTTAAGAGAATCGGCGTAAAGGATGAGGACGTAATTACAGACTGTGCCGTAGAGGACGCAAAAGCCGAGACATTCGATGAGTTTAAGGCAGAGCTCATCGACAAGGGCTTCCTTAACCCAACCGATGAAGATGTCCTTTCTTATGCGCTCTTCCCGCAGGTCGCATCTGAGTTCTTCAAGAAGCATTACAAGACTGTAACCGCGTACAAGCGCTAATCCAAACAGACTAAGACATGCAAAGAGATCCATATATGACATCTGCTCATATATGGATCTCTTTTTGCTATTATAAAGAAATTCACGTTGGCTATTATCCAACAATATATAAAATATATAAAATCCTACTAAACTCTCATTTCTATCACGCATATCTACAGGATAGAATATACTAAATCATTACTTAAAGAAGCATGATTTACCAATAAACTCTCGCAATATTGAATTATTCGGTATGTCCTCTTCATCCGTGATACTATCAAAATATCCGCAGAAATCCAGCAGTTGATGGGCTTTAGTATATTCTGGTGTATTTGATGGAACAACGCGCAGGACAGGCTCTGCATACTTCTTGAGCACGCCCAACTCATATATCATTGCTGAATTGAACATGGTATCCGCCTCTTCCTGGAATGAGAAAATATTTTTCTCTTCGCCTGCTCGTACACTATGCCACTGTCTCAATGTCTTTATCGCAGATGATCCCCTGAACTGATAATCGCGCACGAGGCGGCGTATTAGTCTTGCATCTGTGGTCGGAATTCTATTGTGCGAATCTATGTTCAGCTGCGTCAATGCACTGACATATATCTTATATTTCTTACGGCGTGGTATCGATGATGTCAGCTTTTCATTCAGTCCATGTATCCCCTCTATAATTATAGGCTGATTTCGTCTTATAGATATGGGTTCGCTCCTCCACTCTCTACCGCCAGTAACGAAATTATATTTCGGCATGACTACTTCTTGACCTTCCAATATCTTTACCATCTGTTCGTTGAATAGATCGAGATCAAGTGCCTCCAATGCTTCAAAATCATATTCGCCCTTTTCATTACGCGGTGTTTTTTCTCTCTCGAGAAAGTAATCATCTAGCGAGATTGATATTGGTTCCAGGCCATTTACCCTAAGCTGTATGCGAAGCCTTTGGGCAAATGACGTTTTACCAGATGATGAAGGACCAGCAATGAGTATCAGACGAAGGCGGTCGCTGTTTTCTCCTATATGATCGGCGATTTCTGCAATCTTCTTTTCTTGAAGTGCTTCAGAGATATGTATGATATCTCCTATATCGCCCTTCCGATTATATCGATTCAGATCCGTAACATAGTCACAATGAAGAATACTCGCCCACTCTTTAGCCTCTCCGAGTATATTACTGAGCTTAGGCTGATCAGCTGGTTCTGGTACACGATCATCACCATCCTCTGGAGTGCGAAGCAATACGCCTGGTTCATAGAAATCTAAGGCAAAGCTCCCTAGCGTTCCAGTGCTCTGAAGCATAGGTCCATATAAATAATCATAAAATTCACCGCAGTAATATACGCTGACAGTTTTGCGCTGCATGCCTGCTATCAAATTAACTTTTTCAATCTGATGTGATTTCTTGAAAAGCTTTATAACATCTTCTCGCGGCAATATCTTCTTTACGATTGGCCTGTTCTCATCTACGATCTTACGCATCTTCTGCCCTATGGCAGCGATGTCTTCCTTATTTAATTGATGTGACAATTTAATATCGCAATACAATCCGCCATTTGCTGTGAATTGGACTATGATATCGGAATCAGGCCACAGTTCGCGTACCGCTATGATCATCATGAACACCACGGATCTCCTGTATACCATTCTACCTGTCTCTGAACGAAGCCTTACAAAATCTAATGATTGGTATTCACCTATGGGTGTTTGCAAGTCCCGCAATACACCATCTATCATCCCAGCAACGACTGGATTCACTTCAGAGTCCTTTTCCAGCACTGAGGCCGCTTCAGCCAATGTCATGTTAGGGTTAAGTGGTTTTGATTCTCTAGTATACATTTCAGCTTCCTCCTCACGCCTTTTGTAGACAAAAAGCCGGACTCATGTCCGGCTATATATTATACTTGTCAAAGCACACCTATACTTGTCAAATACATTATAAACTTGTATATCAACGCGCCCATGATTGCTGTACAAGGAATAGTCAGTACCCATGCCACGACCATCTGCTGAGCAACGCCCCAATGCACGGCGCGCAGACGCTTTGCCGTACCAACACCCATGATGGATCCAGATACGACATGTGTAGTAGATACAGGCAGATGAAGCAACGTTGCACTGAATATTACTATCGATGAATTCAAATCCGAAGCGAAGCCAGAAATCGGTTCAAGCTTGAAGATCTTTCCACCTACTGTCTTGATTATTTTCCATCCACCAGTAGCTGTACCGACAGCCATAGCTGTCGCGCATAAGATCTTAACATACGTAGGAACCTCGAATTCTGTAAGATAGCCTCCAGTTATAAGTGCAAGAGTGATAATACCCATGGACTTCTGTGCATCATTTGAACCATGTGAAAAAGCCATTGCCGCCGCAGAGAGTATCTGCATCTTCTTAAAGCGCCAATTCAAAAGCGATGGCGCCGACTTCCCAAAAAAGAAGAACAGTATGTGCATAACGCAAAATCCTGTTACTATAGCCAGAATTGGCGATGCAATGAGCGATATAACGATCTTTCCGATACCGTAGAAATTTAATCCCACAGATCCCACTGAGACCAGCACCGCTCCTATCACACCGCCAACCAATGCATGTGACGAGCTAGACGGCAACGCAATCCACCATGTAAAAAGATTCCATATCACCGAACCAGAAAGAGCAGCGATGATGACGTGCTCATTTATCAGGCTAGCAGAACTGACAATATCTCCACCTATTGTCTTTGCAACACCGGTAGAATACATGGCTCCCGCGAAATTCAGAAATGCCGCCATTATGATAGCTGTTTGAGGTTTTAGAGCACGCGTAGATACTGATGTTGCTATTGCGTTAGCAGTATCATGAAATCCATTAATAAAGTCAAAGAGCAATGCAAAGGCTATAACAGTGAAAATCAGCAGCTGAAGTTCAGGCATACTTCATGACCACCCCTCTTATCAGGTCGCCAATCTTCTCACACCTGTCCATAGTCTCCTCTAAATGCTCAAAAATATCTTTCCACTTTATCAGCTCTATAGGATCTGTTACATTTTCAAAAAGTGAAGCTATCTCTCTTCTATATACATTATCTCCTTCACTCTCGATCTTACTGATCTTGTACGTCGTATCCAGGATCTCATCCCGGTTCTTACGAATTTCCTTTAAAAGGCTGAAACCGTGTATTATTTCCTTTGTCGCACGTATGAGGAGCTTTGTCATAGAAACAGCTCCTTCGCCACCCTTACCGGCCTTATACATAACTATACGCTGCATCGTACCCTGGAGCTCATCAACGCCATCATCTAATGCATTCGCAATAGAATATATATCCTCTCGATCTATCGGTGTTATGAATGTGCGGTTCAATTTATCTATGATTTCGTCATTCACCCTGTCAGCTTTATGCTCAAGGTCTATGATTTTCTTGACTTCTTTTTCCGCAGTACTATAATCCATCATAACAGCGTCAAGCATCAGAGTACCTTTGTTGAAATAAGTCGCGCTCTTAACGAAAAGATCATAATAATCGTCTTTTTCTCTGTTCTTGAAGTTAAACATATTATTCCCCCAAGTTTGAAGCGTTCAATAGAACATGCTTCTACCATACACTATAACTATATCAAAAAACATGTAATACATCAACAAGTTTATTCTGCAATATATGCCCATTGTAAAAAACTGCCCGCATAATCACGAGCAGTTCAGTATACTTTGCAACGTCAAAAAACTATTTTTAAATAGCTTCTCCGTGCTTCAACGTCCAGTACGTCCACGCTTCGTCATTGGAACTCCCTCATGACAAAGTGGGCATTCATCTGGGGTATATGTTTTAATATCGAGATGTATTAAAGGATAGAATGGCACATCCCCGAAATCTACATTTCCGCCGCTTCGATCGACCAGGCATCCAACACCACGTATATCTGCACCTTGTGACTTAACGACATCTAGCACCTCTTTGATAGAGCCGCCCGTTGTGATTATATCCTCCACTAAAAGGACTTTCTCACCCGGCTTGATGCTAAAACCGCGTCTGAATGTCATCTTGCCATTCACGCGCTCTGTAAATATAGAACGAGTGCCAAGAGCCTTGCCCGTCTCATGTGCAAGCAGGATTCCACCAGTCATTGGTCCTACGACCGTCTCAATCTTTTCATCTTTAAAATGTTCCGCGATATCCCTGCACAAAAGCTCAGTATATTTTGGGTGCTGCAGCACGTTGAATTTCTCAACATAATACTTACTATGCAACCCAGATGAAAGAAGGAAATGCCCTTCCATCAATGCACCTGTCTTCTTGAATATATCAAGTCTTTCCTCTTCGGTCATCATGCTTCCTCCCTAAGAACTGCCCGATATGCACATATTATCGAATATGGAAACTTCAAGACTGCATTTCATTTATGATTTTGAGTGCTGCCCCCTTAGGATCAGCTGCCGATCTTATGGGGCGTCCGATAACGAGATGTGTAGCACCGTTATGAAGTGCTGCCGATGGAGTTGCAATCCGTGACTGATCATCTTTGGCACTCCCAGCAGGACGTATTCCCGGAGTAACAATCATAAAATCTTTTCCACAGCTTCTGCGTATATTTTCAGCCTCTACAGGTGAAGCGACAACACCAGATAATCCTGCAGACTGAGAGAGCCTAGCAAGTCGGATAACCTTATCAGATATTGTCTCCGTCTCTCCGAGACCACTCCAATCGTCTTCACCAATACTGGTCAGGATCGTTACACCTATTACATCTGGGCAATGTCTTCCTGCTTCTTCAGCGGCTTTACGCAACCTATCCATGGCTGTATTCATCATGGTATATCCACCCTGAGTATGAACATTCATCATATCAGCGCCCAGGCTCATCAGTGAGCATAATCCTCCAGCCACAGTATTTGGTATATCATGAAGTTTTAAATCCAAGAAAACTTTCTTATTATTTTCTTTCAGCCATAAGACAGTTTCAGGACCAGCACTGTAGAAAAGTTCCATACCGACCTTATAATAAGATACAGTGTCACCGAGCTCTAGCACAAGGTCTTTGGCTTCTGCCATGGTAGGAAAATCAAGTGCCACGATCAATCTGTCATCCGTCATCTTACTGCCTCCTCACGCGAGCTCATCACCGCCACCGACATAATCCTGTAGTGCTAACGAATAAACCAGGCGCCTGTCACGCATGAATGAAAGCACTCTAAGCACCTCCCATGCCGTGTCCAGTGACGTGAGGCAAGGTATACCATGCTCGACTGTAGCTCTGCGTATCTTGAAACCATCTCTTGCCGAATGCCGTCCTTGTGTAAGCGTATTGATTACCATATTGATCTGGCCTGTCTTTATCATTTGGATGATATCAGTACTACGTTCATGAACCTTTCCGACGACGTCTACATCTATTTCCATTGACCGTATTGCCTTTGCCGTACCTTCTGTTGCTGAAATATGAAATCCGTTATCATAAAACGCCTTCGCAAGTTGTTTCATTTCATCCTTATCCTTATCAGCGACCGTAAACAAGATCCTTCCATTTACTGGTATATTCATGCCTTCACCGCGCATAGCCTTATAAAGTGCACGTGCATAATGATAGTCTATACCCATGACCTCGCCGGTAGATTTCATCTCAGGTCCAAGTGAAATATCAACATCCGTCATTTTTGCGAATGAGAACACTGGTGCTTTTACTGCGACATATGGCTTAGGAGGTACGAGCCCGGATTTATACCCCAGCTCAGAAAGGCTGTGTCCTAGTGCAACCTGTGTAGCGATGTCCACCATCTGTACATCCGTTACCTTCGAAAGGAATGGTACCGTGCGGCTAGAACGTGGATTAACCTCTATCACATATACTTCGTCATTTACGACAACGTACTGTATATTCAGTAGACCCTTCACATGCAGATTGAGTGCTAGACGTTTCGTATAATCAATGATAGTATATATAACCTTAGATGAAAGTGTCCTTGGTGGATATACTGCAATGCTGTCACCAGAATGTACCCCAGCGCGCTCTACATGCTCCATGATACCAGGAATAACTACATCTATACCATCAGATATAGCGTCTACTTCCACCTCAGTACCTTCCATGTAGCGATCCACAAGAACTGGATGATCTGGTGTAACCTTTACTGCACGGCTCATATAGTCCAAAAGCTCATCTTTGTTATATACGATCTCCATTGCACGTCCACCAAGCACATACGATGGACGAACCATTACAGGATATCCAATCTCAGCGGCACCGCTTACAGCATCATCTACGTTAGTAACGCTTATTCCCTTTGGGCGCGGTATCTGCGTCTGTGAAAGAACCTCATCGAAGCGTTCTCTGTCTTCGGCTCTATCGATATCATCGACCGAGGTCCCATAAACTTTCACACCTGCTTTTTGTAAATAGCTGGCAAGATTTATAGCTGTCTGTCCACCGAATTGAACTATGACACCATCTGGCTGCTCTTTATCTATGATATTCAAAACATCTTCTGGTGTAAGTGGCTCAAAATACAGCCTATCAGAAATATCGAAGTCCGTACTTACCGTCTCAGGATTGTTGTTTATGATAATTGCTTCTATCCCCATCTCGCGAAGAGCCCACACAGAATGCACAGAGCAATAATCGAACTCTACACCCTGGCCAATGCGTATCGGCCCAGAACCCAAAACGATTACCTTCCTGCGACTGCTGCTTACCTTCACTTCATCTTCCTGAGCATGGAATGTAGAATAGTAATATGGTGTTGCAGCTTCAAATTCCGCAGCGCATGTGTCTACAATCTTATATTTTGGCAGTATATGCATAGACTTGCGCAATGTACGTATTTCATCCATAGTACGGCCTGTAAGCTCTGCTATAGAAACATCAGCAAGCCCCGTATTCTTTGCTTCATGTATGAGCTTAGGTGTCAGTTCACCTTTCTTCAGCTTATTCTCAACATCCGTAATATGCTTGATCTTACGCAGGAACCATTCATCTATCATGGTTATCTTATGTATACCATCGATATCTATAATTCCACGGCGCAATGCTTCAGCGATTACGAAAAGACGATCATCATTGATTTTTGACAGGTTCTTTAAAACGCGATCGTCATCCCATCCATCCATAAAATCCTTGTGAAGGCGATTTACACCTATTTCCAAGGAACGGCATGCCTTGAGGAGAGCACCCTCAAAGCTACGGTCTATGGACATGACTTCACCTGTTGCCTTCATCTGCGTTCCCAGCGTGCGGTCTGCATACACGAACTTATCAAAAGGCCAACGTGGGAACTTGACAACGCAGTAATCCAGCGCCGGCTCGAAACATGCCATCGTCTTTTCTGTTACAGCATTCTTTATCTCGTCAAGATTGTATCCAATGGCAATCTTTGCCGAAACTTTTGCTATAGGATATCCAGTAGCCTTTGAAGCAAGTGCTGATGAACGGCTGACACGCGGATTCACTTCTATGACATAGTATCTATCAGATTCTGGATCCAGGGCATACTGTGCATTGCATCCACCCTCTATGCCGAGCTCTCTAATAATACGCAAGGAAGCCGAACGCAGCATCTGATATTCATGATCCGACAAAGTCTGTGAAGGTGCAACAACTACGCTATCGCCGGTATGCACACCAACAGGGTCTATGTTTTCCATATTGCAGACGGTAATGCAGTTGTCATTCCCATCACGCATAACCTCGTACTCAATCTCTTTCCAGCCGGCTACGCTGCGCTCGATGAGAACCTGACCTATCATGCTATATGTAAGTCCCTTGATGACTATCTCTACGAGATCCTCTTCATTGCTGGCTATACCGCCGCCTGTACCTCCCATCGTATATGCAGGACGCACAATAAGTGGATATCCTATCTCATTCGCGAAAGCAACTGCAGATTCAACATCTTCTACGATAGTGCTTTCCGGTATCGGCTCGCCAAGCTTCTGCATCGTCTCTTTGAACTTTTCACGATCCTCAGCCCGTTCAATAGCCTCCAACGGTGTTCCAAGCAATTCTACATTAAACTTTTCTAGTACGCCGGCATCGGACAATTGGACAGCTAGATTAAGCCCTGCCTGACCACCAAGCGTAGCAAGCAATCCATCTGGACGTTCTTTCTCAATGATTCCCTTCAAGAACTCCTCTGTCAGCGGCTCTATATATACGCGGTCAGCTATATGCTTATCGGTCATTATCGTCGCAGGGTTGCTGTTAACGAGTACGACTTCAAGCCCTTCTTCCTTGAGTGCACGGCAAGCCTGTGACCCAGCATAATCAAACTCGGCAGCCTGACCTATGATGATTGGGCCTGAACCGATAACCATGACTTTTTTCAGATAATCTTTCTTTGGCATTATTCGGCCCCCCTGCCCATGAGTCTCAGGAATTCATCAAATAGATACAGATTGTCATCTGGTCCCGGTGCAGCTTCAGGATGATATTGAATGGAATAAATTGGAAGCTCCATGTGGCGCATCCCCTCTACTGTTCCATCATTCACTGAACGTTGCGTCACCTCAAGCGGAAGTCCCTTCAGCGAAGCCTCATCCACTGCGTATCCATGATTATGTGAAGATATATGAACCTTGCCTGTTTCTATTTCCTTTACCGGCTGATTGGAGCCCCTATGTCCAAATTTAAGCTTGTACGTATCTGCCCCAAGGGCGAGTGCCAAGAGCTGATGTCCTAAGCATATACCGAATATCGGTTTTTTTCCTATCAGTTTCTTGATTTCACCGATTATCTCAGGAACATCCTTTGGATCTCCAGGTCCATTCGACAAGAATATTCCATCCGGATTCACAGCAAGGACGTCCTCTGCCTTTGTTCCTGCGGGCACGACTGTCAGCATGCAGCCAAGTTTCTGCATAGAGCGCAATATATTCGTCTTAACTCCAAAGTCCATAACAACGACGTGTGGTGGATCCACAATCTCGTCATTGAGCGGCTGCAACTCGTATTCAGAGGGTGTAGATACCTCTGCAACTACGTCCTTTTTTATAGGCACAGCAAAAAGCTCATCTATCTCTGTCTGCGCAGCATCCTCTGGTACAATGATTCCCTTCATGGTACCACCAGAGCGTATCTGCCGTGTCACTGCACGCGTATCGACATTATAAAGGCACGGGATACCCTGCTTTGTCAAGAAATCAGCAATGTCTCCCTCCTTATGCCAGTTACTGCCATCAGTACAAAGTTCCCCAATAACGAATCCATTCACGAACGACCTGCGCGACTGCTTGAAAATGTCAGATATTCCGTAATTTCCTATCAGTGGATATGTCAAAGTCACAATTTGGCGGCAGTAGCTAGGGTCTGTCAGGATTTCCTGGTAACCAGTCATACCTGTATTAAAAACCACTTCGCCGGTAGCCTTAATATTGTTCAAGAGGTCACCAGAAAATACGCTTCCGTCCTCTAAGATCAATTTCCCTTTCAAATGTATTCCTCCCTATTATACAAGAGACTCACACAGTTACTACCCCATCGCGCATCACGATTCTACCATTATATATGGTAAGTACCGACTTTCCCGTAAGCTTCCTGCCAACAAATGGAGAATGTGACCCCCTTGTATAAAACTTAGACGCATCGACAGTCCAATCAAGATGTGGGTCTATAACAACGACATCAGCCTTCTTGCCTATGGAGATATCTCCTGCGTCAAGTCCCAGTATTCTTGCCGGCTCCTTAGTCATCTTGCTGATCATAGTATCAATGCTCAGACGTCCCTTCTGTACGAGTTCGGACATCAGCACACCTACAGCTGTTTCAAGCCCTGGGAATCCGCTTGGAGCATATATATATTCCCTGTCTTTTTCTTCCTCAGCATGCGGCGAATGATCTGTCACGATAGCATCTATAGTACCGTCTAAGAGTCCTTGCAAGACGGCTTCCGTATCCTTCTTGCTACGCAGCGGAGGATTCACTTTCGTCGCACTATCTGTATAATCAACAACATCATCGGTCATTGTCAAATGATGCGGCGTTGCCTCTGCGGTAACGCGTATGCCACGTCTTTTCGCCTCACGAACAAGCTCTACACTCCTGGCGGAGCTTATATGTGCTATATGGACTCTTGCATCAGCATATTCCGCAAGCAGTATATCGCGCGCCACAGCGATATCTTCAGCCACGGTAGGACGTCCCTTTATTCCGAGCATCGCACTTCTATGCCCCTCGTTCATCGCTCCTTCTTCAACAAGGCTTGTCTCCTCTTCGTGGCATATGATTGTCTTGTCAAATGCACGCAAATAATCAAGCGCATTAAGCATTACCCTTGCCGAATCCACGAAGTTTCCATCATCCGAAAATGCCACAGCACCTGCCTCTGTCATATCTCCGACCTCAGCAAGTTCTTTCCCCTGACGTCCCTTTGTCAGAGCTCCGATAACTTCAATATTACACAGTCCAATATCATGAGCGCGTTTTTTAAGGCTTCTCACAAGTGCAGCATTGTCTACAGCTGGAGACGTATTAGGCATGGTCGCAACCGTCGTATATCCACCTGCAGCGGCAGCCTTCGATCCAGAAAGAAAATCTTCCTTTGCTTCCTGCCCAGGCTCACGGAAATGAACGTGCATATCTATGAGTCCCGGCGCAACAATACGTCCACTACAATCTATGCACTCAGCCCCTGGAGCCTCAATATCACTACCGATATCGGCGATTTTCCCATCCCTTATGAGCACAGAGGTATCGCAGTCATAATTCGTGGCTGGATTTATCACCCTGCCACCCTGAAGCAATATATCCATTAGTCATTACCTCCTGTAAGCGTAAGAGCCAAAAGCGCCATTCTCACAGCAACACCATTCTGCACCTGCTCCTGTATGGCCGAATTAGATCCATATGCAACATATGGTGATATCTCAAGTCCCTTATTCATCGGGCCTGGATGCAGTATCAAGACATCATCCTTGGCCAATGTCAGACGCTTCTCATTCAATCCGAATATACGTGCATATTCCCTCATAGACGGGAAAAGCCCCGACTTCTGTCGTTCAAGCTGTATACGTAAAACATTTATGACATCTGCATCCTTTATGGCTTCTTCTATGCGATCATGTACGAAAATACCCGGCTCTTCAAAAAGATATCTCGGAAGGAGCGTCTTTGGCCCCGCAAGATGTACCTCTATCCCCATCTTACGCATGCCCTGTATATCAGAGCGTGCGACGCGACTGTGAGATATATCTCCAATTATAGCTGCCTTCAGGCCTTCAAGGTGACCCTTGTGCTCTTCAATCGTAAACAGGTTGAGAAGCCCCTGTGAAGGATGCGCATGTGCCCCGTCACCGGCGTTGATTATGACAGGGTCAGCAACCTTTGCGGCATATGCGGCAGCGCCCTCGGCTTTATGACGCATAACGATCGCATCGAAGCCCATAACCTGAAGTGTATACAGCGTATCGCGCAAGCTCTCTCCCTTTATTATGCTCGATGTACCAGCGGTCACATTTACTACGTCTGCACCAAGATATTTACCAGCCGTCTCGAACGACGTCCTCGTACGTGTCGATGGCTCATAAAAAAGTGTGACTATGCTCTTGCCACGAAGCGCTGGAACCTTCTTTATATCGCGGTGAATAATGTCTTTCATTCCTTTTGCCGTGTCGAGTACCAAACGGATTTCTTCTTTCGAGAAGTCCTTCAGGCCAAGAACATCTTTGCCGCGAAGGGATGTCGTGTTTTTCGCCAAGCTTATCACTCCTTATAATTATACAATGTTTCTGTATAAAATTGCAATAGCCCAGAGGTTAAAAAAGCTTTCCCTGCTTATGAGGCATGGGAAAGCTTTGTATTACGACCGCGTGGACATATCCATCCGGAAATGAAACAGCTGTCTTCCTTTATCAGCCTCACAGGACCAATTTTAAAAGGCTATATGCTCTTTTCATATAATCTTACTACTTATACTTCATTCTGTAAAGAAAAATTTAAGGTCATATGACCACTTTTAATCATCGATAGTTTATGCCATTCCTTCAAATATTTTCTTCATATAATGCTGCGCTTTATCAAGCTTCTTTTGAAGAACCGGCATCATATGCGGATTCTTCATGGCTATACGCATGCATTGCCTCCTGTAACGGCGATAGTCCTCATCAATATCCTGCAGGTAGTCTTCCATTTCCTTCTCAACTGATACCTCTGGTATTCTCGATGGATGTATCTCAAAGCTTCTGCCATGCAATGTGACCTCGTCACCAAAGAAAGGTACATACGCATCCAGGCCGATTTCCTCCTGGAATTTCTGCCTGAGCATTTCCTGTGATGGAGATTCACCATGCACTATAAAAATCTTTGCTGGTACAGGATCAGTGATGTGCTTTACCCATTCTGTCAGCTGATTAGCATCTGCATGTGCAGAAAATCCATCCAGGGACTCGATCTTCGCTTTGACCGCGATCTCCTCTCCCATGATACGCACACGCTTCACGCCATCAATAAGCCTACGGCCAAGGCTACCCTCTGCCTGATAGCCAACGAAAAGTACTGTAGATTCAGGTCTCCATAGATTATGCTTGAGATGATGAAGTATGCGTCCAGCATCTGCCATACCACTTGCCGACATAATGATAGCTGACCCTTCTGCCGTATTCAATGCACGCGATTCTGCAGCCGTCTCAGCTATCTTTAGCTGTGGCATTTCTGGCATACCACCCTTTACGAGAAGCTCTATAGCCTCATCATCAAACGCATCCGTATTATGCACAAATACACGTGTTGCAGCGATTGCCATAGGACTATCTATAACGATAGGTATATTCCCATCAAGTTTCCCGGACTTCCACATCTTATAGAAATAATATAGCAACGTCTGTGTGCGTCCTACCGCAAACGCCGGTATAATCAGGTTTCCACCACGATCCATAGTATCATCTATGATTTCTGCAAGAGCCTGCTCTTTATCATATATCTGATGAATCCGCCCACCATATGTCGATTCTATAACTAGGTAATCTGCACCATTTACTATAGTAGGATCCTTGAGTATAGGTTGATCAGGCTGACCTAGATCTCCCGAGAATACAATCTTGGTATCATTTCCATTTTCATTAACTACTATCTCGAGGATTGCAGATCCAAGTATATGTCCTGCATCCCTGAAAGTGAGTGACAACTGGTCAGATATCGGTATCCTTCTGTTATATGGCATAGGCACAAAGTGTTCTAAAGCGACAGACGCATCATCCACCGTGTACAATGGAGCTACGGGGATACTGCCGCTACGCTGTCCCTTTCGTGTACTCACCTCAGCATCGGATTCCTGTATATGTGCCGAATCAGCAATCATTATCTTAGCGAGTTCACATGTCTCCTTAGTACCATAGATCGAACCTTTATAGCCATCCTTAACAAGTTTTGGTATAAGCCCACAATGATCTATATGCGCATGTGTCAAAAAAACAGCCTCTATCTCGGATGGATTGAACCTGAAATCATCATAATTGCGCATACGTATATGCTTCGCACCTTGATACATGCCGCAATCAACCAAATATTTTTTGTCTGCGACCTCAAGTAAATAGCAAGATCCGGTAACCGTATGTGCTGCTCCCAAAAATTCAAGCCTCATGATGCACCCTCCTCCGCTGATCTTTTTCTATAATTTGATTATACTATAATTTTATGATTCTTTCCACATCTTGTTTATATAGTATATAATTTTAACCACAAATTTCAGAATCCAAATCAAAAATCTTGACATATCGTATTATACTCATTAAGCTCAGAATAAAGGCAAAATGACACTATTGACAAGGAGGACATCATGTATATATTAAAGCAAATTGTACGTTTTTCACTGATCGTATTTATACTAATCTACGGTATCCCTGCATATGCTGCTGATACCGCACCAAACACGAAAATATCTTTAGTATGGGATTGGACTGCACCAGGAGAAACCGCTTCTAATACAGCCGCAAAGAAAATTGACGGCATAACTGTCATCTCTCCGAAATGGTTTGCCCTAAAGGATAAGAATGGGCGTATAGTTGTAAAGGATGCAGACAAGCACTATATCGAATCGGCACATGAAAACGGCTATAAAGTATGGCCTCTGATTTCTAACTCATTTGACCCAAAGCTCACGAGTTCGTTCCTTGACAATAAAAAAGCACAGAAACGAGCTATTGATAATATGATTAAAATGAAAAAAAAATATGGCTTTGATGGGTATAATATTGACTTTGAAAACGTAAATGAAGCCGACCGTGATAAGCTAACTTCCTTCATTAAAGATATAAAATCTAAAATAACTGGTACGATATCCATAGATGTGACAATCCCATCTAATTCTTCGAATTGGTCACGTTGCTATGATCGTAAAGCACTTGCAGATACAGTGGACTACGTGATGGTAATGGCATACGATGAACATGGCAGATTATCACCTGTCAGTGGATCTGTTGCATCACTTCCATGGGTGGAAAATGGCATAAAAAAATCATTGGAATATATTCCACATGACAAGCTTGTACTCGGTATGCCCTTATACATGCGTCTATGGACGGAGACTACAGACGGAACCGTATCTGCTAAAACACTGTCTATGCAAGAATCTGAAAAACTAGCTGCCCTATCGCCTGGAGGTCGTATATGGAATCCAGATTTAGGTCAATATTACTACGATTATATCAAAGACGGTAAGATGTACAGGGTATGGGAAGAAGATGCACGTTCATTAGCACTTAAAGCATCACTTATCAGCAGATATGACCTCGCTGGGGGTGCTTTTTGGCGCAAAGGGTTAGAAGATGAATCCGTATGGCCAGTAATAGCAGCAGAAATCTCAAATGCCGAAAGATAATATGTCTTGATATCTAACCGATTACCTGTCCGTAAACTATCATGCACAGAGATCACATATCCGCCTGTTATTCCATTTCATGTAGTATCTCCAGATAGGTTGCCTACCGCAGTCGCAGCCATTTTAGACGTATCATATCACAATCGGAGCTATGTTACGCCGAACCTCGACGATGTTATGCTCAGCTATCTTGCGGCACAGACAGACACAGAGTGTTTTCCCGCAGTGCTTCCAAACGTCATGATTGCTCATAAGACAGAAGAACTCTCCGGCTTGTACGATGATGGTGGAAGCATAGGAAAGCGGACTCTATCTTTAAAATGTTGAAGGCTATTATTCCATCAAGAGCGATCCTGGGCCAGTATTTATGCGGAATGTGAAGGAGCAACTGTCAGGGCAAGGACTAAAGTTTTTCCAGTAGAGTGATTTGATTCTTGGAGGCGATTTCTGTGAACAAAGCGAGTTCTTTTCTATAATGCCTCTGGTAGTAAGATACCGCCTATTCCCGGTAGTCCAGAATAATTACCAATACTAAAATTAGAATCTTTCTATGAAATTACTCGGATTTTTGGTATATCTCGTAATTTTTCAGTTTCCGCAAATCATCGCCGTCCTTTGTAACTTTCGTTATAGTATAAACCCACGCTCCGTGCTATCCTGTAGGAAAAGCCTGGAGGTGAACTTTTATGGATAAGTATTCCTGCGCGACCTGTGTCTGCCTCGAATGCAGCCGCCGCACCAGTAAGAACTGTGCCAGCTGCCCCTACTGCGGCGATTGTGATGGCAGGCTCTGCTGGAACGGCCAGCCCCTGCCCAAGCCCAGAAAGGAATCCTGGCTTCACCGTCTGGTGGCAGCATGGTCAAAATAGAATAAGCAATCAGGAGACGACATATCTCCTGCCGCCACCTGATAGATAACGCGAACAAGCACCTCATCGTCATAGGACAGAGTGATACCGTTCAGCCTACTTCTTTTCAATGCGCTTTGGCATGTTCTCCGCCTTGTCCTGCCGGAGCTTCTTGACGAACTTCTTCAGGAACTTGCGTTCCTGCTTACTGTAGTCCTTCTTGAAGCCCTTGAGCGTAAACGCCTCGGGATTTTCCAGTGCAGCCTTCAGGACACCTTCAAAGGAATGCTCGTGGTCATGATAATCTGGAAAATCAGGATTGGCGCGCTGGCAATCGAAACAGTAGCACAGGCCTGAAAGGCAATATTCTGCCGCAACATACTCCAGTGGGCCAGTCTCCAGTCGCCCGTCTACCCATACATACCACCCGCCATCATCGTATCCTCCTGGCATTTGGGTGGGCAGCCCGTGCTCTGACCGCCACTTGGCAACGTCGGCAAACTTCTCTAACAGCTTGTACCACTTGACCGTAAACAGATCAAGCAGAAAATCGTCCGTGATATCCTCACCCAGTTCTTCCTGCTTGTCCTTTTCCGCCACGCTGTGCATAAGGTTCACGATATGCTCCTTATGCGGCAGCAGGTACTGGTCACACATTTCCTGCTCGTCCATCTCATATACAAAATCACGGTAAGGCCTGCCCTGCCACTTGCCGCCAAAGACAAAGAAAGGATTCTCCCGTGCCTTTTGGAGGTTTTGCAAGTACAGTACGTCCTGCTCGTGGGTAAAGGGCTCAATACTTGATGGCTTGCCGTCATCGCCAAAACGCAGGTTCTGATAGATAAGCACATCGATAACCGTGTCTGCCAAATAGGACAGCTCCATAATATCCTGTAGATGCAGGGTTACAGTCTCTGCTGTGGTATTTTTGCTGTTAGCCATATCGTCCTGACCTCCTTGTTGCACTCAGGCCAAAATGGTTTTATCATAGAGCCAGAACACATAGTTGATTTATCCATACAGTTGGGAGTGATTTCACATGAAGAAAGTGATTGCTTTTGTTATGCAGGGCTGTCCCTATTGCCGCGCCGCCAAACAGGCATATGACGAGCTCATCAAAGAGCCACAATACACACAGATAAACGTCGAATGGATCGACGGGAACGAGCACCCGGAGCGCGTCAAAGGGCACGACTACTATTACTGTCCGTCCTTCTTCGTAGACGAAGAAAAGACCTATGAAGCTCACCCCGGCGACGATAACGAATATATCCGCAGCATGGTGGAAGAAACTTTGCGAGCCGCACTGGAGTGAACAAGCAGGCTCCTATTGCCACCTTTATGTGATATGCTCCCCTTAGATAGGACAATGAAAAAATCAAAGTCCTACTGAGGGGAGCGTGTTTTTATGCCTCATAAAACAAAGGTTCC
>OMZT01000005.1 GCA_900315615.1 uncultured Veillonellaceae bacterium
GAGATCGTAGAAGAAGATCCTGATCTTGATAAGATACCGATTTTGAAATGCTGGCCGCAGGATGGTGGGCCGTTTATTACATTGCCTCTCGTATTTACAAAAAATCCTGAAACAGGTAAAAGGAATGTAGGCATGTATCGCCTGCAAAAATATGATAAATGTACTACTGGCATGCACTGGCATATACATAAGAATGGTGCAGATAATTATCGCTCAGCAAAGTCAAAGGGCATGACCAGGATGGAAGCAGCAGTTGCGATCGGCACGGATCCCGTACTGACATATGCTGCTACTGCACCACTGCCTCGTGACGTTGATGAAATGGTTTTTGCGGGATTTCTACGCCATAAATCTGTTGAGATGGTGAAATGCAAGACCGTGGATATAGAAGTCCCCGCGGGCAGCGAGATCGTATTAGAAGGATATGTAGAGATCGGAGAAAGCCGTCGTGAGGGCCCTTTTGGAGATCATACGGGATATTATTCACTGGCAGATGATTATCCGGTTTTTCATATTACCTGTATTACGCATCGAAAGGATCCTATTTATCTAGCGACTGTCGTTGGCAAACCTCCTATGGAGGACTGCTATATTGCTAAAGCGACGGAACGTATATTCTTACCCTTGATGCAGCAGATGCTTCCTGAGATAGTGGATATAAATATGCCACTGGAGGGAGTATTCCATGATTGTTGTGTCGTTTCTATAAAGAAGACATATCCGATGCAGGCACGTAAGGTCATGCATGCTCTGTGGGGTATGGGGCAGATGATGAACGTGAAGATGATCATTGTCGTAGATGCCCATGTTAATGTACAGGATATGAAGGAAGTATGGTGGAGGGTCTATAATAATATCGATGCCAGCCAGGATCTCGAGCTCGTGAAGGGACCACTTGATGTGCTAGATCACTCATCTCCTATGGCTAAGTGGGGAACAAAGCTTGGAATAGATGCAACACGTACATGGCCAGAGGAAGGGCATGTACGTGAGTGGCCTGATGAGATTACAATGAGCGATGATGTGAAGCAAAAAGTCGATGAAAAATGGAATGAGCTTGGGATTGATGATTGACGTGATAGACAAATTAAGGGCGCATATAAATAATATTGCGCTTCATCATACGATATTCGATCTGCCTTTTGCATTCATGGCAGCCTTCCTCGCTGCAGGGGAAATCCCGGATCTTCGGACGTTGCTATGGATCTCGTTAGCCATGATGGGAGGACGTGCAGCAGGGCTCGCAATCGATAACCTGGCAGATGAGAAATATGATGCGCAACAGGTGCGTATGCACGAAAGAGCTCTCGTGAGCGGTGCCATCACACGTAAGGAAGCGTATGCCTCGGTGCTGGTGTATATGGTGGTGTGCATACTTTCTGTGGCGCAGCTGCATCCTATATGCCTGAAGCTGCTGCCATTTGCGGTGATACCGTTCATTATTTATCCGTTTACGAAGCGTTTTACATGCTGGTGTCATCTCTTTTTGGGATTTGCTCTTTCCATGGCTCCTGCTGGCGGATGGGTGGCTGTGAAGGCGTCAGCGCTTCCTGCTGACGCTGGTCTTACGTCTCTTCCGGATATCATCTCACTGCCTATGATCATGCTATGTACGGCATCTGCGCTTTGGATAGGCGCCTTTGATGCTATATATGGTGCACAGGATGCAAAGTTTGATAAAGAGCACGGGCTTCATTCGATGGCAGCCGCATTCGGGGCAAACGGTACATTCCTGATATCTGGCATATTTCATATCGTATGCATAATCCTTTTCGCTGCATTGGGGTATGTATTGAAGCTCTCATGGCCATATTATCTTGGGGTATGTGTAGCAGCTGTTACGCTGTACTATCAGCATAGCATAGTTAAGCCAAATGATTTCAGCAAAGTAACGCAATGGTATTTCATGCGAAATGGTATCGTATCGGTTGCTTTCTTCTTTTTTACATGGTTTAGCCTATGAGGACAACAAAGGAGAGGACTCATGCTTGTCCTCTCCTTTGTCATAGGATGTGGTGTATACACAAAATGATGAAACATCCGAGTGCTATCAGTAATGTAAAGTATTCAATGCATTTAACCGGGTATGCAAAATGTAATGGCAAATCCACTACGCGTGGTATATTGCTTGCTAGCAACGAAACGGATATCGATAGATATAGCATGTTTGCAGTTAATGATATACTAGTGCAGATCGAAAGACATTTCAAAAGTATATATAATGCAAATGCTATGAAAAAATATGGTATGGCATCTTTATGCATATGATGTTCTTCCTCGGGTATATGAATTACCTTCATATTGATATTCGACGTATTTGGTGCTTTCACCTGTTTTTATTGACAGAGAGTCTTTATTAGGATAAAATGCAGATGAGTTTTATAAGGGGATGAAATGATGTCTCATAGTGAAAATAAAGTTAATGATGGAGACGATATGATTGTCATCATGAGGGATAGAGATGGCAATGAGTACAGCTATAAGGAAGAAATGATCTTACCTGTGAATGGTGAATTCTATGCGGTGCTTTCTGATGATGAGCTGGAATCTGAAGATGATGCGTTTATAGCGCGCATAGAGAAAGACGAACAGGGTGAGGACGTTTATGTGACAGATCTTACAGAGGACGAGCTTGCCATGGTTCAAAAAGCATATGATGAATTAGCAGATGATCTTGAGAACGCCGATTAACTGCAACAGTTGTGAATATATTTTGACCGATGATAGGGGATAATTAATGTGTCGGGCAGCCCGAATTTTAATATAAAATCTGGTAATATCAGACAAAGATTATCAGAC
>OMZT01000013.1 GCA_900315615.1 uncultured Veillonellaceae bacterium
GCGCATAGATACACGTACTGGAAATTATATAGAGCGTGCATAATTCTTGAAACTTCAGCTCCGTCAAAAGACGGAGCTTTTTTATTGGGTACGATGAGTATGATATAAATATATTTTAGCTTGATATTCGTAAGCGGGATAAGCGAGCATCTTACGGTGATCCGTATTTAAAATCTAACATTTACCATAGAAGGAATTATGCATATATACATAGAATACATAAATATACGTTTAGAATATGCCTGCAGAATGTGGCTGCAGTTAGGTAATTGAGGAGGGATTTCTGATGGCAAATGAAAATGTGATTGATAAGGCAAGTAAGCTCGGAAGCATTCGTATCGCAGATGAGGTCGTGAGTATCATAGCAGGGCTTGCAGCTGTTGAAATCGATGGTATTGCCGGAATGAGTGGCGGAATCGTTGGCGGCATAGCGGAGATGCTTGGACGGAAGAACTTCGCGAAAGGTGTTAAGGTTGAAGTCGGTGAGAAGGAAGCGGCAGTTGACCTTTATATTATTGTGAAGTACGGTGCACGTATTCCTGATGTAGCGATTGCCGCGCAGGAGAATGTTAAGCAGGCTATCGAGTCAATGACGGGACTCGATGTGGTTGAGGTAAATGTACATGTTCAGGGCGTGGGATTTCCAGAAAAACCGAAGGAGCCTGAAGAAGTACGTGTTCGCTGAGGAGGCACATGAATGGGAGCATTGAACCGCCTACTTCTTTTCGTACTTTCACTGGCTGCAGCAACAGCGGGTGTATGCGGGGCAGCGTTTGGATTCGGTTTTTTGCCAATAAAATACATAGAGAATGAGCTTGAATTTGCGGCGGGAGTATGGGAGACGTCGGTCGTTTCCATTATCATTTTGTTGATTGCTCTCCGCCTGCTTTTTGTGAGTATACTTCCTATGCATAAAGGTAGGAAATCAGACTCTGAAGCAGTGGTTGTCCGTACGGAAAATGGAGAAGTGAGGGTCGCAAAGGATGCTGTGCGTTTGTTGATATTAGAGGCTGTAAATACGGTTCGTGGCGTGCGCGATGCGCGAGTGCGCCTTAATATCGACAATAGCAGTAATGGTATGACTGCTGTACATTCAATCATCGAGCTGTCGATAAAGAGCGATGCAAATGCAGGAGAGATATCCGATAATGTGAGAGCATGCGCAGCAAAACGCATGCATGATGTCATGAGCCTTGATGATGCTGTATTTGAAGTCTTGGTGAGAGATATATCAAGTGCACCGATTGAAAGGAAACACAGGGTCGTTTGAGGAGGCATCGGTATGGACGAGATAAAGGCGCGGATTGCTGCTTTTGCAAGTAGTCATACGGGTGCCGTTATTTTAGGAGCTGCAGGTGCTTTTACTGCAGTACTGATACTCTGCTTTGGCTTTTGGTCGATTGCATTTGTGTATTTTTGTACTGGTATAGGCGCATATGCTGGCCACAGGATTGATGATAGTACGCGCAATGACGATAGCCGTCATTTTATTGATGATTTCACAGATAATATTTTAGATAGGTTTAACCACCTGCGTTCGTAATAGAACAGGTATTGAAGATAGGTGAAAGTATGAGTCGCAGAGTTGCCAGAGAAGTAGCATTGCAGGCATTATTCCAGATGGATCTTAACCCGATGGACGATAATGTGTCAGATGAGGCTGAAGAAACATTTGCCGTTGATAATGCGGTGCAGGAGAATCCGAAGATGAAGCCAGAAGACCTGGCATATGCTCGGCATATAGTTCATGGAGCGAGAGAAAACCTTGCCAGGATTGATGAGAAGATTTCCACGGTTTCAAATGGCTGGAGCATTGAACGTATGCCAGCAGCTGATCGTAATATAGCGAGAATTGCGGTTTATGAGATGTTTTATGCTGACGAGAAACTTCAGCCTGAAATCGCCATAAATGAGGCTGTTGAGCTTGCAAAGCGGTTTGGAACAGATAAATCTCGTGGATTTATCAATGGAATACTCGATAAAATGCTGGATAAAGCAAAGGACGCCTGAGGGCGTCCATCGCTCTATCTTGGGGAGGGAAGGCCTTGCCAGGGATTAAGAGTGTAAGTGAACTTACAAAATATATAAAAAAGCTTTTTGACTGTGAGCAGGCATTCAGGAATGTACTGGTTCGTGGTGAAATATCTAACTTTAAGCAATATAGGTCTGGGCATTGCTATTTTACCTTGAAGGATGCTGATTCCGCTATAAAATGTGTCATGTTCAAGGGAAAATTCATGAAATTGCCCTTCTCTCCAGAGGATGGTATGCAGGTCATCGCAGCTGGACATGTTGATGTATATGTACAGAATGGCGTATATCAGCTTTATGTCGAAAACATGGAGCCTGAGGGCGTAGGCGGACTTGCGATAGCTTTTGAGCAGTTGAAGGATAAGCTTAAGGCAGAGGGACTGTTTGATGAAGAACTAAAGAAGCCGCTACCTTCATATCCACGAACCATAGGAGTCGTGACATCGCAGTCAGGCGCTGTGTTGCATGATATCAGAAAGGTCGCAAAGCGCAGAAATCCTGCGGTCAGGATAGTGCTTTTTCCAGTGCAGGTACAAGGAAAAGGCGCAGCTGCTGAGATAGCTGCCGGCATTACGTTTTTTAATGTCTATTATCCGGTCGATGTTATCATTGAAGGCCGCGGAGGTGGTTCGGCAGAGGACTTGTGGGCGTTTAATGAGGAAGCTGTTGTCAGAGCCATTGCAGCATCTGATATTCCCGTCATCTCTGCAGTCGGGCATGAGACGGATTTTACGTTATCGGATTTTGCAGCAGACGTTAGGGCAGCTACCCCATCACAAGCGGCAGAACTTGCCATTCCTGATATGTCTGGCCAGCCAGAGCATGTCAAGGAGTTACGCATAAGGCTTGATAATGCGGCAGATCGTATCATATCCGATAAGCGTGATAGGTTTATGAAGTTGATGGATTCAAGATTGTTTAGGAATCCTGCGTCGTATCTCGAGGAGAAGCAGCAGCGTCTGGATCTTGCAATGTCCAGGCTTGACTCGGCTGCAAGCCGTATCCTTTCGGAAAAAAGAGGAAAGGCAGAAATGCTTATTCAGAAGCTGTCGGTACTCGATCCTCTAGCCGTGTTGCAGCGTGGATATGGTTTTGCAACGGATAGCAATGGAAAGATCGTATCATCTGTAAATGATACGCGTAAGGGCAGGCTCTTGTACGTGCAGTTAGCTGATGGACTCCTACGCACGAAGGTTGAAGACATTAAAGGTGGAGATGAATTATGACAGAGGAAAAGAACATTTCCTTTGAAGAAGCACTTGATGGCCTTGAAAAAATTGTTGCATCGATGGAGCAAGGAGATATGAAGCTTTCTGAGATGATGGATAAATATGCACTAGGTGTAAAGCTGTCAGATATATGTGCTAAATCTCTTTCACGTGCTGAAAAAACAATGGATCTCATGGTGCGTCCTAATCCAGACGGCAGCATAGATGAAGTAGCGATGGAGGATGAGGTATGAATATGACCATTGGTGACGAGACGTGGAAAAAGCGCATAAAGTTGTTGGATAAGGCATTGTATGATGAGCTGCATGCAAACGGAGAATATGATAAAACGTTGTATGATGCCATGGAATACAGCCTTATGGCGGGGGGGAAGCGACTTAGACCCATGCTCCTCATGGCGGCTGCAGATGCGGTAGGCGGATGTGGAGATGATTACATTCAGGCAGCATGTGCTATGGAGATGATTCATACGTATTCACTCATCCATGATGATCTGCCTGCGATGGACAACGATGATCTAAGACGTGGAAAGCCTACTAATCACAAGGTATATGGCGCAGGAATGGCCACACTCGCAGGAGATGGACTGCTTACGCTGGCTTTTGAAGTTCTTTTCAGGCAAAAGGAGGTCCCAGCTGAGACTTTGCTTACCGTATCAAAGGAGATAGCAGAGGCAGCAGGTCCTGCGGGAATGGTAGGCGGTCAGGCTCTCGACCTTGAATCAGAGCATAAAAAGATAGACATTGATACTTTACGGAAGATGCATACCGGAAAGACAGGGGCGCTGTTCCGTGCAGCAATACGTTCTGGTGCGATACTTGCAGGTGCAAGGAAGTCTGAATTGGAATGTCTTACGATATACGCAGAAAAGTTTGGACTGGCATTTCAGATCACTGACGATATCTTGGATGTTGCTGGTGAGCAGGATAAGATAGGAAAGCCTGTTGGCAGCGATATCAAGAATGATAAATCTACATATGTGACGCTTTTATCGCTTGAAGAAGCTGGCCGCCTTGCTGCTCAGACGGTAGCAGATGCACTTTCGGCTCTATCAGGAATGGGAGATGGAGCTGATTTCCTTAGGAGTATCGTTCAGTATCTCGTATCAAGAGATCATTGAATATTATAAATAGAGGGAGTGAAGGGATGAGCCGTATTCTTGACGGGATAGATTGTCCAGCAGATGTCAAAAAACTGACCTCAGGAGAACTTAAGGAACTGGCTTCTGAGATAAGGGAAGAGATTATAAGCACGGTGTCACTTAATGGAGGACACCTTGCACCAAGTCTTGGAACGGTAGAGCTGACTCTTGCCCTTTATTACGTATTCGATTTTCCAACAGATAAGCTTATATGGGATGTCGGTCATCAGGCGTATGCTCATAAAATAATCACAGATCGCCGTAATAGATTTCATACATTGCGCAAGAAGAATGGTATATCAGGATTTCCCCGCCGTGATGAATCACCATACGATGCATTTGGTGTCGGCCATGCGAGCACCTCGATATCTGCTGCTTTGGGAATGGCTTTGGCACGAGATATGCAGGGGGGAAGCAACGAGGTTGTAGCGGTGATCGGAGACGGTGCACTGACAGGTGGAGAGGCTTTTGAAGGTCTCAACAATGCAGGGGATATGCATACGCATATGATTGTCGTCTTGAACGATAACGAAATGTCGATAGACAAGAATGTAGGCGCTATGTCAGAGTACCTTTCAAGGCTGCGCGTGACACCTGGCTATCATCGTGCAAAAAAAGATATACGGGGATTCTTGAGAGGGATGCCGCGTATTGGAGAAAAGATGGCACGTACGGCGGTTGCTATCAAAGACGCTGCCCGCGCTGCAATAGTACCCGGGAGACTTTTTGAGGAGTTTGGATTCAAATATGTAGGTCCTTTGGATGGTCATAATATAGATCAGATGATTGATTTCTTCCGAGAGGTACGTAATGTAGATGGTCCTGTTCTTGTTCACGTGCATACGAAGAAAGGAAAGGGCTATAAACCGGCAGAGAAACACCCTGGTAAATTCCATGGTATAGGTAAGTTCGATGTGGCGACTGGAGAATGTGCTAAATCGACAGGAGCACCTAAATATACAAAAGTGTTTAGCGATGCTTTGATTGAACTTGCCAAAGAAAATCGCAATATAGCCGCTATAACGGCTGCTATGCCATCAGGAACTGGTCTGGATGCATTCAGGAAGGTATATCCAGATAGGTTCTTTGATGTAGGCATAGCTGAAGAACATGCCGTGACATTAGCCGCTGGTATGGCAGCAGAGGGAATACACCCCGTTGTTGCACTGTATTCAACGTTTTCACAGCGTGCCTATGATCAACTGCTGCACGATGTATGCCTACAGAATCTCCCTGTAACGTTATGCCTTGATAGAGCTGGGCTTGTTGGCGCAGATGGTCCTACACATCATGGTGTGTTCGATTTATCGTTCTTGCGCGAGATGCCTAATATGACCGTGATGGCTCCAAAGGATGAGAATGAGCTTAGAGGCATGCTGAAACTTGCCATAAGCATGAATAGCCCTGCGGCTGTGCGATATCCAAGGGGAGCGGCCATTGGTGTTGCGATTGAGCCAGGATTTTCAGATATTGAGATTGGCAAGGCAGAAGTGCTTAAAGAACAGACTATCGCTGATGTAGCGATATTGTCTATCGGCACGATGACACAAAACGTCAAGCGTGCAGCTGAGATACTTGAAGAAGACGGCTTTAAATGTTCTGTTGTGAATCTGCGCTTTGCCAAGCCTATAGATATCCAAGCTGTCTGTCACTTTGCAAAAAACTCACGGCTGCTGGTTACATGTGAGGAAAATGTATTGGCTGGTGGTGTAGGCTCTGCTGTATGTGAGGTTTTGGCAGATCGCCATATTGAAACACAGGTATTAAGGTTCGGCGTACCAGATCAATTTATAGAGCATGGTACGCGCGATGAGTTATGGGAGATTTGCGGACTGCTTCCAGAGCAGATTGCGGAATGTACTAAAGAATACCTGTTGAGTATGGAGGAGACAGAAAGTGGCGAAGGAAAGGCTTGATATTCTTTTGGTCGAACGGGGGCTGGCAACTACGCGTCAACGTGCACGTGCTGCTATAATGGAGGGGCGTGTAATAGTTGATGGTAAGAAGGTAGAAAAAGCAGGTACACCGGTCAAGCCTGAAGCTGTAATACGGATTACAGGTCATGATTTACCATACGTAAGCAGGGGCGGTTTGAAGCTTGAAAAAGCTATAAAGGTATTCGGCGTTTCTGTTACAGGGAAAACTGTAGCTGATATAGGTGCATCAACGGGAGGCTTTACGGATTGCTCATTACAGAATGGCGCTCGTAAAGTCTACGCGATAGATGTTGGATATGGTCAGCTAGCATGGAGCCTGAGGACTGATGAACGCGTCGTGAATATGGAACGTACGAATATTCGCAGTGTAGCTCCAAAGGATATAGGAGAGCCGATAGATTTTGCGTCTATAGATGTTGCGTTCATATCGCTTGAAAAGGTCCTTCCTGTTGTTAAGAACCTATTGGCTCCAAATGGTGAAGTAGTTGCACTTATAAAACCTCAGTTTGAAGCTGGACGTGAAAATGTAGGTAAGAAGGGAGTCGTCAGAGACCCTAAGGTACATGAACATGTTATTCGTAAGATTGTATGCTTATCGAGGGAGAATGGGTTTATATGCAAGCGATTGACTTTTTCTCCGGTAAAAGGGCCTGAAGGCAATATTGAATATCTTATATGGTTATCTATTGACAGTGGAGCAGAGGATACTGTAACGGATGATACTGTGCTGCAGGTTGTTGACGAGGCACATGATACGCTTGATAAATGACTGACGAATGCGGGAGGGGATTTTGAGATGACGAGTGTCGCTGTTTTTCCAAATACAGGTAAAGAACATGCAGATGACGTCCTTAAAAGGGTTATTGACTTTTTTAAGATGAAAGGAGCCGAAATTTATCTGCCGCAGAATGAGGCATTATATTTCGGATATGAGGATTTAGGTACAGAGAACATAAAGGACGTTGATGTAGACTTCGCGGTATCCATAGGAGGAGACGGAACATTGCTCGGTGTCTGTCGTGAACTGTACGGGCGTGATATACCTGTAACAGGTATAAATATAGGAACCTTTGGATTCCTGCCAGATGTCGAGGTCAATGAGATTGAGGGTAAGCTGCAGATGCTGCTTGACCATAAATATCATATAGAGGACAGGCTGATACTCGAAGCCTCTGTACGCAGTGAGAATGGTACGCATTTCTTGGGACGTGCTGTGAATGATGTAGTCGTTACCAAGGGCGGGGTCGCACGTATGCTGCAACTCGGTCTTAGCGTGAATGGATATATGGTTTCGGAGTATCGCGCCGATGGACTTATAGTATCTACGGCGACGGGGTCAACGGCGTATTCACTATCCGCAGGCGGACCTATCGTGACACCAAAGGTGAAGGCAATCATATTAACGCCGATATGTCCACATACATTTACGATAAGACCTATGGTCATAGATGAGAATGATGAGGTCGTAGTCCATATTGCTGCTGTACATCAGGATATAATCGTAACATTTGATGGGCAGGAAAGCTTTAGATTGCTGCCAGGAGATAAGATAATAGTCCGTAAAGCGGAACACCAAGCTCATATAGTTAAATTCGATGATAAGGATTATTATCAAACAATATTAGGAAAGCTTTGGAAATAAACAGGAATGATATAAGAAACATATGCTGATCCTGTACAGAGGAGGCCTGCAGATGAAATCGGTACGTCATGCTAAAATCAGGGATATAATAGAAAATAATGTCATAGAGACACAGGAAGATCTCGCGGAGGCTTTGCGACAGCATCATATCGAGGTGACACAGGCCACGGTATCGAGAGATATAAAAGAAATGATGCTGATAAAAGTCCCTATAGGTGATGGCAGATATCGCTATGCATATCCTAAGGAAACAGAGCCTGATGTATCTAAAAGCCGTCTCGTGCGTATGTTTCGAGATTCGGTGACTAAGATAGATCAAAGCGTGAATATTGTCGTCATACATACACTTCCAGGTATGGCAAATGCAGTCGCGTGGGGAATCGATCATTCAAAGGAAACTGAGATCATTGGAACGATTGCAGGTGATGATACGATATTTGCTATAGTGAAGCCTGAAGACAAAACAGAAAGGATATGCGAGAGGCTTAGGGGATTCCTGGCCTGAGTTTGAGAGGAAGCATAATATGCTTAAGACATTAACCGTATGGAATTTCGCATTATTGGCGCATGTGTCAGTAGATTTTGGTCATGGACTAAACATCCTTACAGGTGAGACCGGTGCCGGAAAATCCATAATCATAGATGCGATTGGCTTGCTGCTTGGACGAAGGATGAGTACAGACCTGATACGTACAGGATGTGACAGCCTAAAAGTTCAAGCTGTTTTTGATATATCGGATACTCAGCCGGCATTGCGTAATTTTCTAGATGAACAGATGATAGACTGCCAGGATGACGAACTGATTATTGCAAGACAGATTGGAGCAAACGGGCGCAGCTCTATCCTTGTTAACGGCAATCGAGTGACACTCACAATATTGAAGGTGATCGGAAGCCTCCTCATAGATATACATGGGCAGCACGAGAATCTAGCACTAATGAAAGAGGAAAATCAGTTTAATCTGATAGATAATTCTGCAGACGACGTAAGAAAAGCGCTTGCTGACTATAGAAATGCATTCAGCATATGGAATGATGTAAGGAAAAAGCTCGAGCGTCGCAAAAGAGAAGCCGAAGAATATAGTTCTCGTATCGATATGCTTAGATGGCAGGACCAGGAAATCTCTTCTGCAGAGCTTAAGGATGGCGAGGATGAAAAGCTAGAAGCAGAAATCAGGAAGGCTTCGCATGCGGAAAAAATTTCTACGTTGACCGGAGAAGCTTATGATTTGTTGGATGGAAGCAGTGATACGTCTGTTTTAGCTTCTTTGTCGCGTATACGTCATGATATAGATAATCTAGTCGAATATGATAGTACACTTGGCAATGTACAACAGATGCTTGAGGAGGCTGAAACAAACCTACAGGAGGCATCATATGAGATTCAGGATTATGGAGGGAACATAGATTTCAGTCAGGCGAATCTTGACAAGCTGGAAAACAGGATGAATGTCATAGATAAGCTGCGCAGGAAGTACGGAGCTACGGTTCACGACATTATTGAACATCATGCCAAGGTAAAGGAAGAACTTCAATCGATAGAAAATTACGATGATGATATAAAGATTCTTGAAGATAAGATGAAGAAGGCGGAGACAACTCTAAGAAAATCTGCAGGGAAGCTTTCTGCAGCGAGAAGTGATGCAGCTGCATCGGTTTCAGAAAGTATTTGCCGGGAAATAAAAGAGCTTGGAATGCCACGTGCGCGATTCATCATAAAAATACATCCACTAGATGCATTTCAAAGAAATGGATGCGATGGCTTGGATTTTCTGTTTTCAGCAAATCCTGGGGAGGATCCGCGTCCACTCTCAAAGATTGCTTCAGGTGGTGAATTGTCGCGTATCGCACTTGCAGTAAAAGCCATAGAGGCTTCGCATGAAGGAAGCGTCTCCAGCATGGTGTTTGATGAGATAGATACGGGCATAGGTGGAAGAACCGCACAGATGGTGGCCGATCGTATTGCTATAGTTGCAAAGCACAGGCAGGTACTATGCATTACGCATCTTCCGCAGATTGCCTGTATGGCTGATAAACATTTTTATATACGCAAGCTCGTCGTGGATGATAAGACGGAAACGGAGGTACAGCTTCTGGATGATGGCGGCAGGGAAAGCGAGATCGCGCGTATGGCTTCTGGCAGCGACATTTCAGCTGCGTCACTTGACAATGCACGTGAAATGATAGATAATGCAAGAATCCGAAAGAATAAGATAAAGAAAGATAGCAAATATTGATGCTTTTGGAGGATAATGATGGACGAAGATTTGATAGAACATAAGTTGGATAGTGAAAAAGTATACGATGGAGTATTACTACATGTCAGAAAAGATAAGGTACGTCTACCCAATGAAAGCATAGCATATAGGGAATGGGTCAAGCATCCCGGGGCTTCGGCAGTGCTGCCGATCCTACCGGATGGAAGGCTGATTTTCGTGAGGCAGTATCGGTATCCTGTTGGAGAGGTGACCCTTGAAATCCCGGCTGGAAAACTTGACTCTCCTGATGAGGATCCATTGGATTGTGCTGTTCGTGAGTTGTCTGAGGAAACAGGATACTCTGCTGAGCATATCGATAAGCTTGCCACGATAGCAACAACGGTAGGATTTTCCGATGAGAAAATACATATATATGCTGCTAATGGTATGACGCGAGGCAAAAGCCATCCGGATGATGATGAATTCATCAATACAGTGCTGATTCCGATGAATGATGCACTTGATATGATTGGTGATGGAAGAATATATGATGCGAAGTCAGTTGTTGCGGTTTTGATGGCAGCCAGACGTGGCATATGTGGATAAGGGAGATGGCATATGTTTGGAATGAGCTTGCTGAGCATAGTCGCTGGGATACCGGGGTTGCTCATTGCTATGGTTCTGCATGAATATGCACATGCGTGGATGGCTGTGAAGATGGGGGATTTCACGCCGCGTATGATGGGGAGGCTCACATTGAACCCAGTAGCGCATATTGACCTTATTGGCCTTATTATGCTGCTGCTAGTACGCTTCGGCTGGGCAAAGCCAGTGATCATTAACCCAAATAATTTCAAGAATATACGCAAAGGGGAGATACTAACTGCCTTTGCGGGTCCTCTTATGAACCTGATCGTAGCATTCGTATTCCTCGTGCTATATGCATTTATGGTGAAATATGGCGTTAACCTGACACAAGGAGTGAATCTTGTCTTCACGTTGATCATCATATACAACATAAATTTCGCTATATTCAACCTGTTGCCGCTCCCACCATTGGATGGAGGCCGTATCCTTATGATGCTGTTGCCATCAAGATGGGCTTATAAGATGATGCAGCTTGAGAGGTACAGTTTCCTTATACTTATTGTTCTTATGATGACGCCTTTTCTGGGGACTATACTAGTCCCACTTCAGAAACTGGTGTGGTTTGTGTTTAGTGCTGTAATAGGTCTGATTGTATAAATGGAAGAATATCAGATAAAGCTCCCGGTCTTCAATGGGCCGATGGAGCTTTTGATGCACTTGATAGAAAAGAATAAGATTGATATATATGACATCCCGATTGCCAGCCTGACGGAACAGTATATGGCTTACCTCGATCAGCTACGTGAATTCAATATCGCAATAGCATCGGAATTTCTCGTGATGGCGGCTACTTTGCTGTCTATAAAATCCAGGATGATGCTCCCTAAGCCTGAGAAAGAAGAGGATGAGGAAGAGGCTGACCCGAGGCAAGAACTGTTGCAGCGCATACTTGAATACAGGCAGTTCCAAAAGGTGACGGCGGTGCTTGAACAAGCAGCCGAAAACGAGGGCAGACTTTGCACGCGTGCGCCGGCAAAGCTTTCAGCAAGGCGTGTCATTAACGCTGATATGCCTGTATCCGCACTAGTTGAAGCTTTTCGCATGGTATTGGCTGTGCGTAAGGATATAGAATCTCCACGTGAAGCCGTAGTGAGGCATGAAAGATTCACGGTGGAGCAACGTATGCAGGATATGGTCAGCCTATTGCGTAGACGCGGTGGCAGGATAGGCTTTTCCGAGGCCTTCGGAGATGGTGGACGAGATGAGCTGATAGGTACATTCCTTGCGCTTCTTGAGCTTATGCTTCAAAAGACGGTTTCAATTCGTCAGACTGGCCTCTTTTCTCCAGTTGTTATTATACTTTCCAGGGAGGGAGATGCGTGAGCGATATCAATTCACCTCGGCTTTTTCATGCTCCTGAAGAGCTTGTACCGGCATTGGAGGCTGTGCTGTTTGCTGCTGGAGATCCAGTATCGGAAAAGGATCTCTGTAACATGCTTTCAATAGATAGTGAGAGCCTATCCGAGATTATTAGTCGTCTCAGTCATAGCCTTGAAGAACATGGAGTAATGCTTCATAGGGTCGCTGGAGGATGGCAGCTGGCTACGCGCAGTGAATTCTATAGATATGTATCAAAGCTTGCAGAGACGGCAGAACGTAGACTGTCTTCTCCTACGCTTGAAACATTGTCTATCATTGCATTTAGGCAGCCTGTGACAAAACAAGAAGTCGAGAGGATTAGGGGTGTACGTGCAGAACGTGCGCTCAGGAAGCTCTTAGACCTTGAACTTATAGAGGAAGCCGGGAGAAAGGCTGTTATAGGGAGACCTATACTATACAAGACAACAGATACGTTTTTGAAGACATTCGGATTAGATAGCCTTGAAGATCTTCCAGCATTACCAGAGATAGAAAAACCAGAAGATGTAGCAGAGCAACTTGAGCTTCCCATCTATGATATCGGTTCGGATGGTATGAAGCCCCCAGAGCAAGTTTCATCTGAAGAAAAATAGGTGATAGGGAGGAATTGGAATGGCAGAGCTGTTGGCACCAGCAGGAAGTATGGATGCCCTTCGTGCAGCAGTAGAAAGTGGAGCAGATGCTGTATATCTGTCTGGGAATCATTTCGGCGCGCGTGCGTATGCTGACAACTTTGATGAATCAGCTATGCGTGAAGCGATTCGTTTTGCGCACCTGCGTGGAGTTAACGTGCATGTGACCGTTAATACGATAGTTTCGGATGATGAGATGCCAGAGCTCGCAGAATATGCGCGTTTTTTATACGCAGCTGGAGCAGATGCAGTTCTCGTACAGGATATGGGCGTTGCTAAGGTGATCATGGAAGCAGCTCCGGGGCTGCCACTACATGCAAGTACGCAGATGACAGTACATAATCTCGCTGGTGTGCTGGAATTACAAAGGATGGGTTTTTCGAGAGTAGTCCTTTCAAGAGAACTTTCGCTAGAAGACATACGATACATATGTAAGAATAGCTCTATAGAGATTGAAGTATTCATGCATGGTGCGCTATGTATATGCTATTCGGGGCAATGCCTTATGAGTAGCATGATCGGTGGGAGGAGTGGCAATCGTGGGCGCTGCGCTCAACCATGCCGTCTTCCATATAGCTTGGTAGATGAACACGGTGATGATCTTAGCCAGTCTGCTGGAAAGTATCTATTATCACCTAAGGACATGAACACCATAGAGATACTGCCTGAGCTGCTTGAGGCGGGCGTAACATCACTTAAGATTGAAGGGCGCATGAAACGTCCTGAATACGTTGCAACGGTGGTTGGTGTCTATCGAAAGGCAATAGATTCATATGAGAAATCTGGTGTGTACAGCATACCTCGAGGTGGGCAGAATCAGCTGAGGCAAATATTCAACAGGGATTTCACCACTGCCTACTTAGAAGGCAGGCCAGGAAGAAATATGATGAGCGACCGCAGGCCAAATAACAGGGGCGTGCTTATCGGACGCGTGGTTTCTTATGATGATAAAAATGGACGGGTAACAGCAAAGCTCAGTGCACCTGTGTCAAATGGCGATCAGGTCGATTTTTGGGTAAAAGTCGGTGGACGCGTTGCAGTTACAGTATCAAAGCTTAGGAATAGTGAAGGACGAGATATAGATAGTGCAGAGCAAGGCGAAGTTTCATTTGCTGTGACGGGCAGAGTCCATCCACATGACAGGATATTCAAGGTATACGATGCTTCATTGATGGAGATGGCACGCGCTAAATTCAAGTCTGGTTCTCCTATAAGGCGGAAACAGATAGATGTATGGGTATATGCAGCCATTGGAAGCCCTATGATAGTCAAGATGTCAGACGAAGATGGAAATACGGCTCGTGCAGAGACGAATTTCGTTGGAGAGGTTGCACAGAAACATCCACTCGATGAGAATGGTGTAAGAAAACAATTTTCGCGTATGGGCAGTACGATATATGAGATACGCAGCCTGAAATGCGATATCAATGGAAACGTCATGATTCCGATGAGTGAGATCAATGAAGTAAGGCGCAGAGCGGCTTCACAGTTGGATGATATGAGGCTTTCACATTATGAGCGTGCTCCATTGCCAGGTTATACCTATATTCCTCAGCAAAGAAGAGTGGCTCAACTCTGTGACCCTATGCTGCTTGTATCTATTGATGATATAGCTGATGCTGAAACAGCTATAGAAGCTGGAGCCAGTGGTATCATATTCGGTGGAGATTCATATAGCCATCGCAAATTAAAGACAGCTGACTATGCGAAGGCAGCCGATGTTGCACGTAAGTACGGACGGTTCGTGGCATTTAATACACCGCGTATATTGAATGAACGTTTTATGAATGAATTCCGTACACTCATGAAATCCTTTTGTGACATCAGCCCAGATGAAGTATATCTTCATAATATTGGTATGATGTCAGTTGCAAAAGAGCTTGGACTTCCAATGCATACAGATTATTCTTTTATCGCATTCAATGCAGAGACACTTTCATTGATGCAGCGTTATGGCGTGGTTAGTGCTACTGCTTCACCAGAGCTTACGTTAAGCCAGATTAGTGGACTATCAGCGCGTTGTCCTATAGAGCTGGAGTGCATTATTGCTGGGCGTCTTGAACTCATGGTATCAGAATACTGTGCCGTCGGCAGTTTCATAGGCGGAGCAGGTGAAAATGGCTGTTCGATGCCATGTGTGAGGAGTGGGCATAGATTTTTCCTACATGATAGGAAGGAAATGGATTTCCCACTTGTGATGGATCAGTATTGCCATATGCACGTACTTAATTCCAAAAGCCTTAGCATGCTTCCATATATGAAAGAGCTAAGAGAAACGGGCGTAAAGAGATTCCGTATAGAAGCACGCGGCATGGGAGCTGATCGTATCAAGGAACTGGTGCGTACATATAGACAGGCATTAGACCATCACTCGGATTTCCTGCCTGAGGAAATGAAACGATTAAAAGATATAGAGGGACGAGACGTTACACGTGGACATTATTTTCATGATGTACAGTAGGGAAGTAACAACTGGTAGGTGAGCCAGCAGTGAGGCCCGGAGAGGAAGGTATGGAAAAAGAAGTTCTTGAAACGCTGGAGTACAATAATATACGTATGATGATTTCTGAACGTGCAGGATCAGTACCTGGCAAAGATCGTGCACTATATATGGAACCAGCAACTGATTTTGAGACTGCTGAGGAGCTTCTTAAGGAAACACGTGAGGCAGTAATGATATTGTCAGAATCGACTCCACCTTTAGGTGGGATCCGTGATCTGGGTAATATATTAAAGAAAGCAACACTTGGCGGTACACTCGAAATTCAGGACATTCAGGATGTCGCGAGCTCGATGTATGCAATGCGAAATATCAAGCTCTTCTTTAAAGAGCTGGAATTGGATGCCCCTATGCTGAAAGCTCAGGCACGTAGCATAGAATTGCTTGGGCAGCTTGAACGTCGTATAGGGAACACGATAGATGAACACGGGAATATCATTGATAGTGCAAGTGTGGAACTATCGCGTATAAGGAGAGAGAAGATAGCCGCCCAACGTGGTGTTAAAGAAAGGCTTTCACGCGTACTTCATGATACGGGAAATCAGAAATTCTTTCAAGAGTCCATCGTTACGATACGTGATGATAGATATGTTATTCCAGTAAAGCATGAATATAGGAATAGATTTCCAGGAATCGTGCATGATCAATCTGCTACTGGTGCAACACTCTTCATAGAACCCATGGAGATTGTTTCGCTTAATAATGACGTGAAAGAACTCTCACTGGCAGAAGAGCATGAGATCATCCGTATCCTTAGAGGCCTGTCGCAGGAGATTGGAAGGGCACATACATCGCTTGCTGAGAATATGTCATGCCTTGCTGATATGGATTTTGTTTTCGCAAAGGCGAAGCTGGCGAGCGATATGCATGCCATAGAGCCAGTCCTAAGTCCAGATCATGTTACAAGACTTCATGGAGCAAGGCATCCACTCATACCAGAAGATAAAGCAGTACCGATTGATATAGAGATCGGAAAAAAATTCACTATGCTATTAATTACAGGTCCTAATACCGGTGGTAAGACAGTCAGTATGAAAACATTAGGGCTTCTTGTACTTATGGCACAGTCTGGATGCTATATCCCTGCGCGCGCTGACTCAGAGATTGCCGTATATGAGAATATCTATGCCGATATTGGTGATGAGCAAAGCATAGAGCAGAGCTTATCTACGTTTTCTGCCCATATGACTAATATCATCAAGATATTGGGAGAATGCGGGAAGGATGATCTCCTTCTGCTTGATGAGCTTGGTGCGGGAACTGATCCTGAGGAAGGTGCAGCTCTCGCCATGTCGATACTCGAGAGGCTGCTTTCGCTGGGAGCCCATGTTATGGCGACGACGCATTATTCTGAGCTAAAAACATTTGCATATACACGAGATGGGATAGAGAATGCTTGCGTAGAATTCGATACGAGAACGCTGAAGCCTACATACAGGCTCCTTATCGGCATACCTGGAGCAAGTAATGCATTTGCAATCAGTAGGAGGCTGGGATTAGGAAAATCGTTGATCTTGCGTGCGCAGCAGTTGATAAAGGCGGATCATGCGCAATTCGAGAGCGTCCTGAATGAGTTGGAGAATGAGAAGCTTATATACGAGCAAAAGAATGCGGAGATAGATGAGAAGCTCAAAAGGGCTGAGCAGCTTGCGGCAAAGGCTGAGGCTGAACGAAAGGAACTCAACGAACAGAGATCTAAGCTGATAAAGAAGGCACGTACTGAGAGCTCTGCGATTGTCAGACGCGCTAGACACGAAGCAGAGGATGTGATCAAGGAACTGAAGGATCAGTTCAATGATTACGGGGTAAAGAAACGCCAGCATGCAATAGACCATTCAAGAGAAGTACTTGATGCGGCAGCGGATCGTGTACGCCCAGTAATATCTGGTAGAGCGTACACGAAAAAGATCAATGTAAAGAAACTCGATGAGGGCGATACGATATATATCCCCAAGCTCGATCAGAAGGGCACAGTGCTTTCCATATCAGGTAAAGATATATCGGTTCAGCTTGGAAGCATGAAGATGAATCTAAAGGCAGGGGATTGTCGTTTCGTTTCAAGTAAGTCTAAGGATATACCTGCAGCCGTACATATCCGAAGCCATGGGACATCGTCGCTTTTATCTACTACACAATCAGCTATGCATGAAATAGATATACGTGGAATGATGGTGAACGAGGCTGAGGTCGTAGTTGGCAAATTCATCGATACAGCTATCATGGCAGGATTGAAGGACGTGCTCATCATCCATGGGAAGGGAACGGGAGCATTGCGCGCGGGTATACAGACATACCTTAAGAGGAACCATAATGTAAGCAGCTATATGATTGCAGACATTTCTGAAGGTGGTGCCGGGGCGACAGTCGCGAAGCTGCGTCCTTGAAGAGTACTTGGTTTTAGGGATTTCCTTTTTATACTGTATATTTTATGTAAAATCTGATATAATAGAAAAAGTTTTATTTTAAGGCTAGACCATGCAGGGGAGGAAATATATTTGAAACCAAAGAATAATGCAGGGCAGCGGCCGAAAGGGAAAGGCAGCAGCTTCGGCAGGATTATTCTGGGATTTTTCATAGTTCTCGCGGTCATGGTGCTTGGTGTAGGCATCGGCTTCCTAACAGCCACTATGAATACAAAGGATAATATAGCTGAGGATATCAGACCGCCGGCATCATCACAGATATACGATATCAATGGAAATGAGCTTGCAAATATCCATGCAGAAGAGAATCGCGTGCCGGTAAAGATAGATCAGGTTCCCAAGGACTTGCAGCATGCTTTCGTTGCCGTTGAGGATGCAAGGTTTTATGATCATTCCGGTATAGATCCACGAGGAATCATACGCGCACTGATAGCAAACATAAGCGGGCGGACGATATCTGAAGGTGGGTCGACGATAACGCAGCAGCTTGCTAAGAATGCGTATCTGACTCAGGACAGGACGCTGAAGAGAAAGATACAGGAAGTGTTCCTTGCTCTTCAGATAGAGAGCAAATATACAAAGCAAGAGATCCTCGAGATGTATATGAATCAGATATATTTCGGCGAGGGCGCATATGGTGTACAGGCTGCAGCGAAAACATATTTCGGGAAGGATGTAAGCGAACTTACGCTTAACGAGTGTGCGATGCTTGCAGGAATTCCTAAGAGCCCGAATTATTTTTCTCCGCGCAGCAACTATGACGCGTCAGTCGAACGGAAAAATGTCGTGCTCGGCCAGATGGTAAAATATGGGTATATAAATAATTCTGCGGCACTGAAGCTGAGAAATGAAAAGATAAACATCATAAAACCTAAGAAAAAGAGCAAGAGTACGTTCGCATCGTACTTTATAGAGTACGTTACACAACAGGTTTCTGAGAAGTATGGTGCAGATGCAATATATAAGAACGGACTGAAAATATATACTTCATTGGATCCGGAAATGCAGAAACAGGCTGAGGCAGCGGCATCTACGCTGCAGGCGCGTACGACGGATTCAAATGGTGTACAGCAGCCACAGGTTGCGCTTGTAGCAATAGATCCTCATAATGGGCAGATCAAGGCAATGGTAGGCGGTCGCGGTACGGATCAGTTCAACCGTGCTACGATGGCTGTGAGGCAGCCAGGTTCGGCATTCAAACCATTTGTTTTTGCTGCGGCTCTTGAGGATAAGTTTACTCCTGCAACAATAATAGAGGATAAGCCGATAAAGATAGGCGGCTGGGAACCGCAGAACTTTGACATGACGTTCCATGGAAGTGTTACGTTAGCTAAAGTCGCAAAAGATTCGCTTAATGTACCGACCGTCAAGATCGCAGATAAAATTGGCATAGATAAACCTATCTATTATGCGCAGCAGATGGGAATCACGACATTTGTGCTTGATGGTGCTCAAAACGATAGGAATCTTTCAACTGCTTTGGGCGGGTTGACTAAGGGAGTCACACCGTTAGAGCTCACGAGTGCATATGGGACTTTTGCTAACGAGGGTGTTCACGTTGAACCAGTGGCGATAGTTAAGATACTTGACCGTACGGGTAAGGTACTGGAAGAAGCAGATCCTAAGAAGGTCAATGCAATTTCTAAGGAGAGTGCAGCAGAGCTTACCTCAATGCTTAAAGGTGTCGTAAATGGTGGTACTGGTGGCAGAGCGTATTTCGGACGTCCTGCAGCAGGAAAGACGGGTACTACAAGCGACTATCATGATGCATGGTTCGTAGGCTATACCCCAGACCTTGTAGCTGGTGTATGGATAGGAAATGATAGCAATACATCTCTTGGCGGTATGACTGGTGGGGCAAAGCCGGCAGAGGTTTGGAAGGCATTCATGTCTCAGGCACTTAAGAATGTACCTGCCAAGGATTTTGATGGCACATTCGCTACAAAGGCAAACGCTGTTAGTCACTTAGAAGAATCTGGCGATGCGAATACTAAGGGTCTGAAGGATACGAAAAAGAATGCCGGTAAGGGCTCGAAGAATGGTCAGGCAGGAACTAATGATGGCAAGGGCGGAGGAGCACCTCAGGGACAGCAGCCTTCGCAGCCTGCAGCTCCGCCTTCAGCGGCACCGTCACCTACTGGTGGAGGCGAAAAGGGTCGTAATTAATGACGTTTTGCGTTCAGATAATCTCATAACGCGAAATATAAAGGAGAGATACTGTTGGAAAATGTATTTGACGTGCTTAAAGAACGAGGCTATATAGCGCAGTGCACAGATGAGGAGGAACTCAGAGATCTTCTCGGGAAGCAGAAAGTGACATTCTATATAGGCTTCGATCCGACAGCTGATAGCCTTCATGTAGGGCACTTCCTAGCTCTTATGGCTATGGCTCATATGCAGCGTGCAGGGCATCGCCCGATATGCATGGTCGGCGGCGGGACTGGAACAGTCGGAGATCCATCTGGGCGTACAGACATGAGGAAAATGCTTACGGACGAGCAGATAGAGCACAACTGCAATTGTTTCAAGAAGCAGATGGCAAGGTTCATAGACTTTTCCGATGGCAAGGCTCTGTTAGTAAACAATGGAGATTGGCTGCGTAAGCTGAATTATATAGGACTCCTTCGCGACGTTGGCGCTGATTTTACGGTTAACCGGATGCTTGCGGCTGAGTGCTATAAGCAGCGTTGGGAAAAGGGACTCACGTTTCTCGAATTCAACTATATGATCATGCAGGCATATGATTTCCTGGAGCTTAATCGCCGCTACGATTGCAAGCTTGAGATGGGCGGTGATGATCAATGGTCGAATATCATCGCCGGTGTTGAGCTTGTAAGAAAGCATCAGCATGTGAGGGCATATGGACTTACTAATAAGCTCCTTACTAAGAGTGATGGCAAGAAGATGGGCAAGACTGCTGGTGGTGCATTGTGGCTGGATTCAGAGAAAACATCACCATATGAATTCTACCAGTATTGGCGTAATGTGAGTGATGAAGATGTAGAGAAATGCCTGGCATTACTGACATTCCTTCCAATGGATGAGGTTCACCGCCTTGGCAATGCTGAGGGTGCTGCCATTAATGAGTCCAAGAAGGTGCTTGCGTATGAGGTTACAAAGCTCGTACACGGTGAAAAAGAGGCTCAGAAGGCGCAGAAAGCAGCAGAGGACATGTTCGGAGGCAGCGGCTCTAGTGCTGATATACCGTCAATCAATGTGTCCGGAGCGATTGGAAACAAGCTGATTGATGTGCTTACTGATGGTGGAATCTTTGCATCAAAGGGTGAGGCTCGCCGCCTCATCAAGCAGAATGGTCTTTCCTTGAATGACTCAAAGGTCAGTGATGAGAACTATGTCCTGACTGAAGAAGATTTTAATGATGGTACGGCACTTATAAAGAAAGGCAAGAAGAAGTATTATCGCATAGTCAAGTGACCTATGCTCGTTATGCGTTGGATGGTGTGACTAGATTTGGACAACGTCAAGCTGAAAATCCGTGGAGAGCAGAAGGATATTACAGGCGAGAGCAATGTAATAGAAACGACGGCAAAAGGAAGGCATTGCATAAAAAACGGGAAGCATTATATCCTATATGAAGACCATCTAGGAACCGACGCTGCTGTGTCAAACGTTTTGAAATTCAACGAAACATCGGTTACACTATTACGGCATGGTGGCGTGGAAATGGAGCAGCGATTCATACCGGGTAAGGCTGAGCGCAGCACGTACCAAACTCCGGAAGGCGGCATAGAGCTGGAAATAAAAACAGATGAACTCAATGTAGATTGCAGCGGTATTCCTGGGGAAATCTATTTGAAGTATCATGTAAGAGCTGGCGGCGTATTGACCGGAACGAATGAATTGCGTATTTATATATACAAAGATGATGGTAATAGCTGCCTGACGAATTGAGGAGGATATCTTGGAGATAGAGGATATTTTAAAGGAAGCTATCAGAGATGCTGCTTCCAGTGCTATAAAAGATGGTGTGTTCCCTGACGGAGAACTTGCAGAGGTAGAATTATCTGTGCCTCCTAAAAAGGAGTTCGGTGACTATGCAACGAACTTTGCTATGCAATCTGCAAGAACATTCCATATGAATCCGAGGAAAATAGCTGAGGAAATCTCAAGCAGGATTACAGGAGATTGGCTTGACCATATTCAGATTGCAGGTCCGGGCTTCCTTAATTTTTACCTTAAGACAGATGTTTTGTATGATTCATTCCGCAAGGCATTAGAAAAGGGCGATGCGTACGGTAATCTGCCACATAAAGATACTGAGAGAATCATGGTTGAATATGTAAGTGCCAACCCAACGGGATTACTTCATGTCGGTCATGGCCGTGGTGCTGCTGCTGGATCAGCTTTAGTTAACCTGCTTCGTGCGGCGGGCTATCCAGTTTATAGCGAATATTATATAAATGATGCCGGAAGCCAGATCGATAACCTCGCAGCATCAGTGAATGCCCGTTATTTAGAGTTGCTCGGTGAGCAGGCTGTCTTTCCTGAAAATGGCTACCATGGTAAAGATATAATAGATACAGCAAAGCGGATCATAAGCAAAGATGGAGACAAATATCTCCATATGCAGGAATCTGAGAGGCTCAAGATATTCAAGGAGCTTGCTCTAAAGGAAAAGCTCAAGGCTTTGAGGGAAGATCTTGAGGAATTCAACGTGACCTTTGATAATTGGTTCAGTGAGCGAACACTTCATCCGAATATGGTTAGGGATGCTGTTGAAGAACTTAAGGCGAATGGAAATATATATGAGGAAAAAGGTGCGTTGTGGCTACGCTCTACCAAGTATGGCGATGACAAAGATAGAGTTGTGATACGAGATAATGGCGTACCGACATACCTTGCAGCGGATATTGCGTACCATAAGAATAAATTCGATCGTGGCTTTGGAAGGCTTATAAACATCTGGGGCGCCGATCATCACGGATATGTGTGCAGGGTGAAAGCTGCTATGAAGGCTCTTGGATACGAGCCAGATAAGCTTGAGATAAAGCTCTTGCAGATGGTCAGCCTTTTCCGTGGAGGAGAGCTCGTGAAGATGTCCAAGCGTACCGGTACGAGTGTTACGCTTGAGGAGCTGATTGATGAAGTTGGTACAGACGCAGCTAGATACTTCTTCCTGATGCGTTCGTTGGATAGCCAGCTGGATTTTGATTTAGATCTTGCTAAATCACATTCTAATGATAACCCAGTTTATTATATACAATATGCGCATGCCCGTATCATGAGCGTGTTTCGCCAGGCTGCTGAGGAGCATATCTTGGAAGGTGATGCACCAAAGCTTGAGCTTTTGACTGATGAGTCCGAGAAGAAGCTCATAAAGAAGATACTTTCTTATGAGCAAGAGATAGAGAAGGCAGCAGCGGATTGCGCACCGCATCATATAGCAAGGTTTGCATATGATATTGCAAGCGACTTCCACAGCTTCTATAGCAGATGTCGTATCATAGGCGTTGATGAAGAACTGGCTTCTGCTAGGCTGGCACTTCTCAGAGGGACTGCACATGTGATAGAACATGCGCTCGGAATACTTGGCGTTTCGGCGCCGGATAAGATGTAAGGAGAATCATCATGGCGGAAGAAATGGATTATACTAATAAGTCAGAGACTGATGTAGCATATGATATACTGCAAAAAAGCGGCAGTACAATGTATTATAAGGATCTCGTTACGAAAGTCATCGAATTAAAGAACAAACCTGTTCAGTCCATGTCAGCAGGTATATCTGAAGTATATACCCTTATTAATATGGATAGTCGCTTCCACTATGAGGGCGACGGACAATGGGGGTTGACAGAGTGGAACCCGCCAGAGGTAAAACGTACACACGGAACAAGGTCCAAGACGCGTACATCGTCTGCTAAGAAGGATTGAACTGACATCGCGTATTTACAAGAACGTGTTTGATTGCTAGGCATATTGCTGATGATGCCTTTATGTATATCTATGGGAAATTCTATGTTGAACTGGAGGAAATGTAATGGCAAAGTATATTTTCGTCACTGGCGGTGTGGTATCTTCACTGGGAAAAGGTATTACTGCAGCATCGTTAGGACGCCTGCTAAAAAACAGGGGCATCAAAGTCACAATACAGAAATTCGATCCATATATCAATATCGATCCAGGCACTATGAGTCCTTATCAGCATGGAGAGGTATTCGTGACTGATGACGGAGCAGAGACAGACCTCGATCTTGGCCATTATGAAAGATTCATAGATATAAGCCTCAGCAAGCATTCAAATATAACCACTGGTAAGATATACGCTTCTGTTATACGTAAGGAACGCGAAGGCAAGTATCTTGGGAAGACCGTGCAGGTTATTCCGCATATTACGAATGAAATAAAGAGCCGTGTATATGACGTTGCAAAAGAAGACAATGCAGATGTTGTCATTACGGAGATTGGCGGTACTGTCGGTGATATAGAGAGCCAGCCATTCCTGGAAGCTATACGTCAGGTGAAGAAGGAAGTAGGCAGGAATGATGTTCTCTATATACATGTGACATTGGTTCCCTACATTGCAGCTGCTGGAGAGCTTAAGACAAAGCCAACTCAGCACAGCGTTAAGGAACTCAGGAGTATCGGAATACAGCCCGATATACTTGTATGTAGGACCGAGCATCCGATATCCAAAGAAATGAAGGTAAAGCTTGCGCTGTTCTGCGATGTTGATGCTGATGCAGTTATTGAGAATCGCACAGCTTCGACGATATATGAGGTGCCTCTCATGATGCAGCGTGAGGGGCTTGATCGTATCGTGCTGGAAAAACTTGCCATGGATTATGGACCTGCAGATATGGAAGATTGGAAGGGCATGGTCTATAAGATCAATAACCCGAAGAAGCGCGTCAGGATTGCGGTCGTTGGAAAGTACGTGGAGCTTCCGGATGCGTATATATCGGTTACTGAGGCATTACATCATGCTGGCATAGAAAATGATGCAGATGTACGTATCAACTGGGTGAATTCTGAACAGATCGAATCCGATGATACGGACTTGGAAGAGGTATTTGCGGGCTGCAAGGGGATATTGGTGCCTGGCGGTTTTGGCGACAGGGGAATTGAAGGAAAGATACGTGCAATTCAGTATGCAAGGGAACATAAGCTGCCATTCCTCGGGCTTTGCCTTGGTATGCAGTGTGCTGTCATAGAATTTGCACGACATGTTTGCGGTATGTCCGACGCGTACAGTACAGAATTCGATTCAGAGACAACGCATCCTGTCATAGACCTGATGGAATCGCAGAAGAACGTTACAGATAAGGGCGGCACGATGAGGCTTGGAGCATATCCATGCAAGATTCGTAAGGGAACCCATACATATGAGGCTTATGGCGAAGAGATGGTAAATGAACGCCACCGTCACCGCTATGAGTTCAACAATGCATATCGCAAGGATCTTCAGAATGCAGGAATGGTCATAGCAGGTACTTTGCCTGACGACAGCTTAGTTGAGATAATAGAGATAAAAGATCATCCATGGTTTGTAGGTTCACAGTTCCATCCGGAGCTGAAATCTCGTCCGAATCATGCTCATCCACTCTTTAGAGATTTCTTGAAAGCAGCGTTGACATATTCAGAGAGCAAGTGATCATTTTAAGGCGTAAAGAATGATATGTGCCGGCACGGACTTTAGACCGCGCCGGCATTCTCTTTTTGCTCCTTTTGGCAGGAATCCGGCATCTTCCAGCGAATATTGAATTAGAGAAAAAATTGGAGAGGAGGATGCGGGATGGTTCTTCAGACGGCGTGTTCACTAGCGTTGTTTTGCCAACGATGTGGTAAGATACATATAGTGGATGTTCCATATTTTACCGGTACGCAAAAGACACTGATACGATGTGACAGCTGCCACCATGGACAGGCATTGATATTACGAGAAAATGCCGGATGGCTTGAACTGAACTTGCCTTGTGCTATATGCGGACATCGCAATACGATGAAGTGGCCTATACAATCGCTTAGTCATATAGATATGGACAAGATTTATTGCGAGAGGGATCATTTTGAGCTCGGATATATAGGCAGGCATGATCGTATAAAAGAGATGCTGGATTTTAATCGCGCAGAGTTTGAGGCGCTGCATCCAGGTGGGCAGCATCTCATAGATCAACAGCGTATATTACTGGAAGCGGTGAACCGTGTTCATGATCTTGCAGAGGCTGGGGATATTGTTTGTCCTTGTGGCAGTCATGCGGTTTCTGCTGCAATAAGAGGAAGTAATATAGAGCTTATGTGCCTGTGCTGTGGGAGCTATGCAGTTATCAAAGCAGAAACAGCAGCTGACCTGGAACGAATCTCTGCTGGCTGCATATCCTTTGCGTATCCAGATGCACTCTGATTGACTATTATGTAATATGGCATGAAGCGGGGGCTGCATACGGCAGTCCCTGCTTCATTGCGGTGCGCCCGGCATGGGCGCGTTCTTATGGGTGAAAGTCCCTACCCTAGTAGCGGGAAAGCTAAAGCCTAACACCAAGGGTGTCCATCGTGAGGTGTAATCTGAAGGAAGGTGCAGGCAAATCTCTGGCCTGACGAACAGGAACCGTATCAGGCTGACGGATGTGGATAAGGCTGCCGTACAAGCCGAAGTCCCATAGCTACTCGGAACATCCGGAAGTAAATACGGCAGGCACTTGGAGAGAAAGAGCCCGCCTTGGCTATATTATCACCATGACGAGCTATTACCGGCAAGTAAGCGAAAACTAAGGAACCGCCGTGTACCGAACGGTACGCACGGTGGTGTGAGAGGTCGGGACTTCTACTCAAAAATCCCTCCTACTCGATTATTTTCGACGATTCAGGTGAACAAAAAATGTTTATCTTTGCCTTTGACGAAGTTGTGACTCGATTTTCTTGCATAATTTAACTTCTTTCCCAATAAATTTCATTCCGCCAGGGAGAATGGAACCTTTTTGTGTAATACTATACAATTCATCACGATTTTTTGTAGACGCTGATAAACGTTCGTAAAACTTTTTGACTTCGTTGGGGTGCTTAGAAAAAATATCTACGATATCTTTCATACGATCCGAACTAACTACGGCTAAATCAAAAATATCTCTTGAGACGGCATAATGCCCTCTATAAACAATTTTCTTTGCAATGATTTCAACAGGATCTTCTAGATTCACGACTTGATTCAGAAATGGTTGCTCTTGTGGCTTGAACTTACTAAGTTGGGAACCCACAATGAAATCTACTTCACCTTCTGGGAAAGTTAGTGATATGAATGAGCCCGTCTCATCATATCCAGCGGCTTCATTTGCAATTTCGTTGAGACGTGGGGAGAGGCTTGAAAGGAACTGCGGGTCATTGATAAAAATATCAATATCTTTACTTAGCCGATGATCGTAGTAATGGGAAAGAACGGTTCCGCCACCTACCGCCCACATTTCTTTTCCCATGCCAGCCTCTTTTGTTATTTCAATAGCGCGGGCGAGAAGTTGTTCGTTTTTAGAACTGTCCACAATCTATCGCCTCCTGAAAGAAAGCCTTTTCGCCAATATCAGGGAGTGCATGGAAAACAGACAGGATCTGTTGCCGCGTGATGCTCTGCTCTTTCATGAACTGTTTGATGAGAGAGGGACTACACTCCTCAAAAAATCCATAGAAGTAGCAATACAGATCCTTTGTCAGTGGACGTACTTGCTTGAAAATACTCGCAAGTTCGGTAGAAGAAAGCTCTGGATTGCAACGAATGTTAGAGCGTATCTGACATACGAGTGAAGCGTTCCTTGCCATACTCCCACTACCTTTCGCGTTACATCAAAAACTTTGCTATCCTGTCTTTACATTATTATACAGAAAGCGAAGTAGCCATTCAAGAAGAATCTAGCAATAAAACAAGATTTGGGAATCATAGTTTTCCATTATCGTATAAAAAATGAAATGAGGTGTATCAAATGCATACAAAACCAAAGCATCCCATCCAGCAAATCACCATCTCCCATCCTAACAAGGCAATGGGGGAGAAGAGCTTTGCTTCCTTTGCTGAGGCAGATGAATTCCTGATGCGCCTCGCCTCGCTCCTCGATGAGGACGCCTTTCTCGATGTCCATATGACGTGGGAAGGCGGACTGGAGTATTCTGACACCCTGTCCCTTGCCAGTGATATGAAGGGATCAAACTATCTTGAAAATTTCCTGCAAAAATCCATTCTCCATCATCTCCTTATCCCGACTGAGGCGAAGACGCTCGAAGAGATGCATCGTAGCATCAGCATGCCAAGCCTCCAGATGGAACGCATCACCATTCCCGACCGTGATATCGACAACCTGCAAGCCATCCTGACGGACTGCGAGGGCGTCAATGACGAAGAAGTCCTTGCGACTTTCGAACTTTTCGAACGCGCCATGCGGAGAGCTGACCGTGATCATCCGCTCCTTCTTGCCATCATCAAGCATGGAAGGGAAGTCTTCCAGGAAATTCGCGACTCTTCCGTGACACAGTATTACCAGAAGAAGTGCATGGAAAAAGCGAAGGAACTCTATGCAGGCCTCCTGACGGAACTCCTTTCGAATGACGAGCGGGCGTATTCGGTTTTTGAAAATCGGACGCTTGACTTCCGCAAGAGCATCGAAATGGAAGATCATTATGTTGATGAACGTTTCACAAGCTTCGGCATCAAGCTCTATCGGCTGTTTCCCGCCGACACTTTCTTCCTCAACGCGAACGCCTTGCAGCTCACTCCGTTCAATGACGCCGTATCGGCAGAGTACCGCTCGCGTCTGGAAACCATCAACGACCTCTTCACGGATACGTCTGTTGCGGATGCCTACTCTTCGAACTACGTCGAAGAGCTCCGCCAGATCTATCTCAAGCCCATTGCGTTCCGCTCCCACTTCCATGTATCAATCAACACGGTCCAGACACTTCTCGACCGTGGCGTCGGCATCGAAAAAGTGCATGAAGAGATGCTGAAAGAAGATCCCTTCGTTCCATTTTTTCCCGAAAGCATCTACGAGGACTACGTTTTCCGCGAGGTTGATCTGCCAAGCAAACTCAGCGTTTCTGTCTGAGAGAATCCAAGCAAGCCTATCTAGAAACTTTTTTGAAACAATTTCATGTAATTCCTTGAAACTTTCTCTTGACATTCCCGTATTATTCGTCTATACTACACATGAAAACGAAATATGAGGGAACGCAAGAGGGCAGGGCACTAGCAACCACCTGCTTCTCGCTTGCTTCTCTCTCGATGCCCTTCCTGATCATCATGGGCAAGAATGCAAAGGAGCTGTTCCGCTATGGAAAACATGAAATTCAAGATCGCCAACGACAATGGCAACAGTGAACAGGACATGTTCATCGGGGATGTGGAGATCTCCTCTCCGAACGTCCTCGCAAGAGTCCCCATGTTGCCGAACCTTGACGAGGTGCAGGTTATGGACGTCGTCGATGACATCCACAACAACCTCATCGTCACGGTCGATGACGTAACTTATTATATTGGCAACTACGCGCTCCGCAGCGGCATGGTCGTCCGTTCACTCGATGTTGGTTTCGACAACAACAAGGTCGACAGCAGCATCGTCTACATCAACACGCTGGCACATATCGCAGGCGAGGCTGTCCGTCGCGCTTACGAAGACGGCAGCATCTGGACGGATCGCATCATCCATGTCGCGGCTGAGATGGCCACGTCGCTTCCTGTCGTCGCATTCAGCGCCGAGGAAGCCGACCGCTTCGCTCACAAGTTCATGGATGAAGAGAAAAATATCTTCGTCCATGTCGGCAAGGAGCAGTTCCAGGTCTCCATCAGCTTCCCGTTCGTGAAAGTCATTCCTGAAGGCGTTACGGCTTCGCATGCCCTTACGCATCGCGACACGATCTTCCGCGATTACAACCGCACGCACGATGATGACCAGCTTACGAGCGATGACTTCAAGAACCTCCGCATCCTGCATGTCGCCATCGGCGAAGGCACGACGGAGTTCCCGCTCACGACGGGCATCATCTACAACCCGAACTTCATTGATGGGACGAAGAACGGCGTCGGCATTGCCATTGACCGCGTCATCGAACCGTTCAAGCGCAAGTTCGGCCTCATGTCGCTCTCACGTCAGGATTTCTCGGCCATCATCCGTAACGAGAACCATCGCTACCATGATGTCGCCATGTCTATGCTGAAGCCCGCCCTCGAAGACGAGGCGGATGCCATTCTCCGCCGCGCTGAGCACAACATCATCAAAGCGAACAACGAAGTCGACATCGTTGCCGTCTACGGCGGCGGTTCTATCCTTATGCGCGATGCACTGGAAGCACCACTCAAGAAGTTCTGCGACCGCGCCATGATCCGCCTCCTCTACATCACGAACGAGAAGGATGCCGTCCTCATGGAATCCTACGGCCTGCGCGACTTCGTCACCGACAAGCTCTTTGACAACATCGCCCGCCGCGCCAAGAAGAGCGCTTAAAAAAGGAGAACCCGCTTATGCCAGATGACGTCCCATTGGAGTCTCCCGTCATCGACGCCATCGACCGCATCTCCGATTTCCGACAGAAGAATATCGTCATGCAGTCTTTCTCGGACTACCAAGAAAAGATGACGAGCCTCAACCTTTCGGAAAGCGACCAGCACGAATATCTCGCAAGTCTCTTGCGAGATATTCGTGCGATTGCGGCAGATGGGCTTCATAGCGACGATGCCCGTGGAGCACTCCTCCGCATCCTCCAGATGACAAAGTGAGGAAGGGGAGGCTTTATGCAGAATCTTGATTTTCAGTTGTATATCCCGCTCGATACTGTCAAGAGCATCGATGAGATTCGTCCCGATACCATGATTGCCGACATCCAGTGCGAGGGCATGTTCCGCCTCTCATTCGAGGTCGTCCCGAGCCCTCAGCACGTTCATTCGCACATCGAGGTCTTCGGCTACGATGACAGCATGGGCGGCGAGGTCATCTACCAGCATCGGGTGACGAAGGCGCTTCAAGGCGCTTCCACAAGCGCCGTCTTTTCCACCCTCTATGACGAGCTCGTGCGCTTCACGTATTCTGGCGTCTTCCCCGGCTTTTTCGACCCGCTCGAAAAGAACAACTTTCAGGGGACGCTCGTCATCACCGATCCAAGCTACATCTTCCAAGAAGCTTATACCAGCAGCGTGCGCAACCGCCTCTATGGCAATAGCGTGGCAGAAAATCCCATTCCGTGGATTCATCACTACGATGTGGCTTCAACAGGCGGATGGAGGAACTGGCACTGTGCCGTTCTTCGCGACCACCCCGAAGCGGATCTCGGAACCTTTTCCGCAAAATCAGGCGATATCGGCATCTTCCTTCTGGAAGAAATCGACAAGTGCCGTCCGAGATTCCGCACTTGGACGGGGCTGTACTCGAAAGAAGTTACGATCATTCCAGACTTCGATGGCTGGGCACATGTCCTCCAAGTGAAGATGCCGCATGGCAGCATCTTTTCCAGCGTCCTTGGCGGTGGGAACCTTCATTTTCACAGTGTAAGAATCAGCAAGCAGTAAGGAGAGATCCGTTATGAGCAGGGGAGTTCCCAACAAAGA
>OMZT01000028.1 GCA_900315615.1 uncultured Veillonellaceae bacterium
ATGTTCAAAGCGAAGCTTTTCAAGCACCTCTGCATTGGTAGAATATCCGGACTTTGTCTTTTTTACTGGTGTCAAACCCAGTCTACCGAATAAAATTTCAGAAAGCTGTTTGGGAGAATTAATATTAAACTCTCCCTTAGCCATATCATATATCTCTGATTCAAGAATCGAAAGCTTATCCTTTACATCAGCAGATTGCTTTTCAAGGCTTTCGATATCTATATATATACCTGCATTCTCCATCGCATAAAGCGTCTTGGAGAGAGGCAGTTCCACATCACTATAGAGCTTATCCATCCTTGTCTTCTTCAGTCGATCCCTAAGCAATGGATAAAGCCTTCTTATTAAAGTGACCTCAAGCGCCATACGCTCCTTATCTGATCCCGTTTCAGGCAACTGCTCATCATTGATATAAACCCCAGCAAGCTTTTCGGGTGTGTATTTGCCAAAAGCTGGATCTATAAGATAAGCCATGAGTCCAATATCATGTATCCGTCTCTGATCGAATCCGTCATATTGAAAAAGCTTCAGGCCATTATCGCCCTCCAGCCATTTCTTTCCTGCATGATAAAAAAACTTAACATCATCTGTAACAATAGTAAGCCGATCATCGGAAAACAGTTTATATAGTATGGGATCATCAAGCTGACTCCCATCCGCATATACGATGAATTCGCCAGTTGCAAGCGCCATCCTGGTAACAGAGACAGATGGCACTCTGCCCTCTGACTCTATCGTAAAGCAGAACATTCCCTGCTTTTCGGCCTCTGAATAAAACCTTTCGAGTTCTATGCTGCCAGCCGAATGTATTTCAGGTACAGGTATCGTTTTGCTTACCGGTATAGAACTATCTTCGAACAAGAGTGGTGTGAGCCGTTCTTCTACTGACTTCAGGCCATACTTTACGCAGAAATCATGAAATGCATTTGCTTCTGGATTAATCACGCATTCCTCTGCAGTAAATTCCACAGGGACGTTACATCTAATCGTAGCAAGATCTTTAGAAAGCATAGCTTGCTCACTGAAGTCTATAAGCCGCTGGCTTAGCTTTTTGCCACTGATATCACCAGCATGCCCCAATACAGACTCCAAGCTGCCATACTCCTTAAGCAGCTTCGATGCCGTCTTAGGACCGACTCCAGGAACACCAGGAATATTGTCCGATGAATCGCCCATCAACCCTTTAAGGTCTATCAGCTTCAACGGTTCGAGACCGTATTCATCAAAGAATACATCTCTGTCATAACACACGATATCAGACGTGCCATGCTTGGTAAAAAGGACAGAAAGGTTAGGCCGTACCAGTTGCAATGCATCTCTATCACCGGTTACGACATAAGCATCGATACCCTTTTGAGCGGCTTCCGTCGCCATAGTTCCTATAATATCATCAGCTTCCCAGCCATCCATCTCAATGAATCTTATACCCGCTACGCGTGCAAACTCCTCGAGAAGTGGCATCTGCTGCTTCAGCTCTGGCGGCACGGCCTTTCTTGTACCCTTGTACTCTGCATATTTCTCTGTCCTGAACGTATGCCGACTTTTATCGAATGCAATGGCCAAGTAATCCGGAGCTTGTTCCCTAAGCAGACGCGCAAGCATAGCACAAAAACCATGCAACGCATTCGTATATGTGCCATCAGGTGCTGTCATGGCTGGTAAAGCATAAAACGCCCTGAAAATAAGGCTGCTGCCATCAAGTACAAGAAACTTCTTCATTCTCCGCTCCTGCCAAGTGTAACTCCGCCCGCCGCATCAAACGCATTCTTTGCTGATTCAGTATCAATCGATGAATCTGCCTTGTTGACATTTAGATTCTCAGAACCCGAATTCCCATTTATAACGAACTTCTGGTTACCAAGTCTTCCTGTTACGCCAAAAAGTGGTGATAAATCATTAGAATAAATGAATGCAACGCCTTTCTTTGTCTGAGCCTTCGCCGATCCGATCACGGATGTAAGCTGTCCAGACGTAGGATTATATGTTACCTTAATTCCAAGAGCGTCTGCGACCGTATCACATGGTATATATACATGTCCATCCTTTTCGACGGCGTTTCTCTTCATCCTCTCGCCATTAACATATAACGGATACGGTCTTGCAATATATGTCGGCTGCCCATCTGAGGCCTCTATCTTTGCCTCGATTGCATCGTCCGGTTCAAACATATCCACCCCATAGCCAGAAATCCACTTAGCGACTTCATTAACCTCTAGTGGCTGACGTCCATATCCATCAGGATATATATAATACGCAATGACACCATCATCTGTTTTCTCTACTACGACACGATTATACGTGATATCTACTGGAGTACCTATATCTGTTATCTTATATAGTCCCTCTACATCGTTTTCAAACATGCGTATGCAACCGTTAGAAACATATCCACCTATAGAAGCCGGTCTATTCGTACCATGTATACCGTAATTGCCCTTTATCTGCATCCAACGATATCCAAGAGGGCAGTCCTCACCTGATGGTATGCTCTGAAGCGTAACTGGATCAGTCCAAGTGGGGTTCTCTATCTTCTCCAATATCTTATAATATCCAACGGGCGTTGGAGTGTACGCCTTACCCACACCGATTGGATAAAGTCTTATACGCTTACCATCCTGATATACGGCAAGTGACCTTGCAGGGATATTGATTGCTATACGATCAGCCTTTTCTGCATGTGCCGCAGTTTCTTCAGCCATTACTGAAAACTGTGGTGCCATCGAAAGTCCAAAGCAAAGAAGTCCCGCTATGAATTTTTTCAACATAAAACATACACTCTTTTCCTTTAAATAAATCCGTTACGCAACAGCACCAGTTGCGCTAACCTATATAGTAACACGAAGAAAGTTATTTATCAATCTCATTCTGATGAAAAAGCTCCGGGTAAATCGCCCTCATAAGAAAATGATATGACCCCTATAAGCCAGACCTGACGATCTAGTTTATAGGGGTCAGTCAATAGCACAGGAAACTATACAAAGCCATACCCTGCACTACTCTCGGATAATCAAATCATATCATTCTTTATCATATATTCGGCAATCTGAAGCGCGTTAAGTGCAGCACCTTTACGAATCTGATCTCCACATACCCACAGATTCATGCCATGCTCTACAGATTCGTCCAAACGTATACGTCCTACCTCGACATCGTTTTTACCCGAAGTAAACAAAGGCATGGGATACTCCTGATTTTCAGGATTATCACGAACGCAAGCACCTGGGAAAGCATCAATGGCCTTACGTGCCTGCTCAACCGTTACTTCTTTTTCAAATTCAATGTTTACAGACTCTGCATGACTCCTGTATACAGGGACACGTACCGTCGTTGCTGTCACAGGCATATCCGGCTGGTGGAAAATTTTGCGCGTCTCATTGACCATCTTCATTTCTTCCTTCGTATAAAGATTGTCAAGAAATACATCTATCTGCGGTACCGCATTGAATGCAAGCTGATAATGCTTTGGAAGTTTCGCAACTGGGAACACATGTGGATTAACCGACTCTCCATGTACGATCTGCTCAGACTCATCCTGTAGTTCCTGCATACCATCCTTGCCCGCTCCAGAAGCAGCCTGATATGTAGATACGACGATACGCTTTATCTTTCCCATATCATGAAGCGGCTTCAAAGCCATCAACATGATGATCGTTGAGCAATTCGGATTAGCAATGATTCCCTTATGCTTAGCAATATCTTCTGGATTTACCTCTGGTACGACAAGAGGAACCTCAGGATCCATACGAAATGCGCTTGAATTATCAATCACAACAGCTCCTGCCTTTACAGCGGCCGGGGCAAACGTCTTGCTGGCACTTCCGCCTGCGAAAAGCGCGATATCGACACCATCAAAAGAATCATCTGTTGCTTCTTCTACAACATAATCCTTTCCCATAAATTCTATATGCTTACCTGCAGAACGCTTAGACGCAAGCATCTTCAGGTTATCAAACGGGAAATTGCGTTCTTCTATCAAGTTCAGGAATTCCTGTCCAACGGCTCCGGTTGCGCCAAGAATAGCAACATTATACTTCTTCATTTTATTACCCTCTCCGTATCACTTTTTAGTCAAGAAAATTCTCCAACCCTACGGTAAGTCCTTTCGTGCCAAGCACGCGTCTAGCAGCCAAAACCACTCCAGGCATAAATGACGTCCTATCCGTAGAATCATGCCTGATCGTCAATGTCTGACCAAGGCCGCCAAAGATAACCGCCTGGCTTGCCACAAATCCTTGAAGCCTGACACTATGTATTGGAATCCCATCAACGCTTCCTCCGCGTGCGCCATCCAGTTTTTCTTTTTCATCTGGGTTGCCCTGCTTGTGCGGCTCACGAATTCCTCTAAGGAGCTCGGCCGTCTGTATGGCCGTTCCTGAAGGCGCATCCAGCTTTCTGTCATGATGCATTTCAATGATTTCAACATCTGGCATATACTTTGCAGCCATTTTGGACATCTGCATAAGTAGCACTGCACCAATAGCAAAATTAGGCGCAATAAAAGCTGAAGTATCATTCTTAGCCGATAATTCTGCTATCTTAAGTTTCTGATCATCCGAAAGACCTGTTGTTCCCACAACTGCTGCGACATGATTTTCAAGAGCTGTACATACATTGTCAAAAACCACATCGGGACGCGTGAAGTCTATCATAACCTGAGCATTGCTTTCACGTAGGCTTGAAGCGAGATCATCACCAACCACAATGCCATTCTTATCAATTCCAGCTAATTCGCCGCTATCCGCACCGCCATTGACATCAACAGCCGCTACCAGTTCAAGGTCATTCGCGTCAGAAACAGCCTTGACGACTGCTCTGCCCATCCGTCCACATGCTCCATTAACCAAAACTTTGATCAAAATGACTCCCCCCAAAATGTATTCGTGTAGAATTATAAACCATGTACATCTGCAATGTCAAGATGTTTTTTACAGGCGTACTTTTACATATACTGCACATGTACATTTGTAAACATGCACTCAATTTTCCGTAATCCTCAAGAATTGCCGCTTGTATTGAGTAGCCAATATAGGCATCAGTTCTTCGAGTTCCTCATTGCTTGACATAGTCTTTATAGCAGCTCTACGCGCCTTGACTAATAAATCCATATCGCCTATCACATCTGCTATCTTGAGATCGGGCAATCCATGCTGCATATTTCCAAAAAACTGTCCAGGGCCTCTAAGCTTTAAGTCTTCCTCCGCTAAGCGGAAGCCATCAGAAATCTTCTCCATAATTCCAAGGCGCTCTCTGGCTTTATCGCTTCTATTCGCTGACACCAATATACAAAATGATTTATATGGCCCACGACCGACACGCCCACGCAACTGATGGAGCTGTGCCAGCCCGAATCGATCTGCATTCTCTATCACCATTATACTCGCATTTGGTACATTAACGCCCACCTCTATAACAGTAGTAGCAACAAGGAGCTTGATGCTTCCATCATGGAATCTGCGCATCACATCTTCTTTTTCGGTTAATTTCAATCTTCCATGTACAATTCCGCAAGGTATACCATTGAATATACCATTGCTAAGTTCCGCGTAAACTTCTTCAGCTGATGGAATATCCGTGGATTCCTCGCTCGTCTCTATCAATGGGCACACGACATATGCCTGCCTGCCCTCTTCAATCTGTGATCTGACATATTGATATATCAATGTACGTCTGTCGGGTGTACGCAAGAAGGTTCGTACGGGTTTCCGTCCTGGTGGAAGCTCATGAATGACTGATATATCGAGATCACCATATACAGTCAATGTCATTGTGCGTGGTATAGGAGTTGCAGTCATAACGAGCACATCAGGTGATGAATGTCCCTTCTTCTCTAGTGCTGCACGCTGTTCTACGCCGAATCTATGTTGTTCATCCGTAACGACAAGCCCCAGTGAATCAAATGTAACGCTATCCTGTATTAAAGCATGTGTGCCTATCACAATATCGACCCTATGTGACGAAATGTTGTCATGCATTTCATCGCGCTGTTTCTTCGTAAGATGTCCGGAAAGGAATCCTATATTTATTCCCGTTCCCTCAAGCATATGGCTAAAATTCTCATAATGCTGTCTGGCAAGAATTTCAGTCGGAGCCATCAATGCCCCCTGGTATCCATTTTCAACGGTCTTTGTCAATGCCAGAGCAGCAATAGCTGTCTTACCAGAGCCCACATCACCTTCAAGAAGGCGACGCATCGGCATATTACGCTCCATATCCGCCTCGATCTCACGCCAAGCCTTTTCTTGATCTCGCGTAAGAGTATAGGGAAAGCCCTTAATGACCTTATCTACCAGATGGCTGCTTATCAGGTGGCGTACACCATTCTTATTATCCCTGCTCTCTTTCTTCAATAAAAAGAGCCCACATTGTATTATATATAATTCTTCAAAAGCAAGTCTTTCTCTCGCCTGTCTTAATTCATCATAGTCATCTGGAAAATGAATGGCACTCATGGCACGGCGTCTTCTCATCATTCCAGTTTTCTGCAAGAGAGACTCTGGAAGCATTTCTGGGACAGCAGGCATTTCATCAAGTACCGCATGCATAATAGAGCGCAGATATTTCTGAGTGATTTTTTCTGTAGCAGCATAGACCGGCTGTATACCAGTCTCTGGGGATTCCTCATCATCCAGTATCTGATAATCAGAAATATTACTTATGGAAAGCTGTCCATGTCCTCCGTAGGCGTATTGCACCTTGCCTTTGATAAATATGCGAGAACCCGTCTTAAGCTGCTTTTTTAGATATCGTTGGTTAAACCAGACAACTTGCACAAATCCGGTACCATCACTAATCATTACTTTCAATATAGTCATATTGCGTCGCACGGTACGCTCAGATATATTCATTATCGTACCCAGCACAGATTCTCGCTCACCTGCGTGCAACTCACTAATATGACTTATCGTGCTTTCATCTTCATATGCACGCGGATAATACGTAACGAGATCATAAACCGTCTCTATACCCAATTTCTTTAACAGCTGTGCCTTCTTAGGTCCTACATGCTTAACCATACGCACATCATCAGACAATTCCATTATTTCACGCCCTTCCATACTGCTAAGATAATTATAGCACTTTTAACGACAAAATCGAGTAGGAGGGGTTTTAAGTATAAATCCCGACTTCTAGCACCACTTTGCGCAGCATTCGATACACGATAATCCATTGGCTCCACGGGAGCACGTCCATGCCGGGCGCATAGAAAAAAAGGCATCGCAACGCGATGCCTTTTAAAAGTCAGTTTAAAGCTTTATCAAAGTTTCGGGCCAGCAGCGACGAGAGCCTTGCCTGCTTCGTTACCCTTCGTGAACTTCTCAAAGTTCTTTATAAAGAGACCAGCGAGCTTCTTAGCCTGCTTATCCCACTCTGCAGGATCCTTGTACGTATCCTTCGGGTCGAGGATATCAGTAGCAACACCCTCAAGCTCTGTCGGAACTTCAAGGTTGAAGTAAGGAATCTTCTTCGTTGGAGCCTTATTGATAGCGCCATTCTGAATAGCATGGATTATTCCACGGGTATCCTTTATGGAGATACGCTTGCCCGTGCCGTTCCAGCCGGTGTTGACAAGATATGCCTTAGCGCCAGAAGCCTTCATGCGCTTCGTAAGTTCCTGAGCGTACTTTGTCGGATGAAGTTCAAGGAATGCCTGACCGAAGCATGCTGAGAAGGTCGGAACCGGCTCAGTAATGCCGCGCTCAGTACCAGGAATCTTAGAGGTGAAGCCTGACAGGAAGAAGTACTCTGTCTGCTCCGGAGTAAGAATTGAAACTGGTGGAAGCACGCCATAAGCATCAGCAGAAAGGAAGATTACGCTGCTTGCTGCAGGGCCATGGGAAATCGGCTTAACGATATTATTGATATGATAGATAGGATAAGACACACGCGTGTTCTGCGTACGGCTTGCATCCGTGAAATCAATCTTGCCGTTCTCATCGCAAATGACGTTCTCAAGAAGGGCGTCACGCTTGATAGCACCATAGATATCAGGCTCACTGTCCTTATCGAGGTCAATAACCTTCGCATAGCAGCCACCTTCGAAGTTGAACACGCCGTTATCATCCCAACCGTGCTCATCATCGCCGATCAGCATACGAGCTGGATCAGTGGAAAGGGTCGTCTTACCCGTCCCGGAAAGGCCGAAGAAGATGCACGTGTTCTTTCCTTCCATATCCGTGTTAGCGGAGCAATGCATAGCAGCAATGCCCTTCAGCGGCAGGAAGTAGTTCATCATAGAGAACATACCCTTCTTCATCTCTCCGCCGTACCAGGTATTGATGATTACCTGCTCGCAGCTCGTAACGTTGAACACTACAGCCGTGTCAGAACGGAATCCGAGCTCTTTGTAGTTCTCAACCTTCGCCTTGGAAGCATTGTAAACGACGAAATCAGGCTTGAAGTTCTCGAGTTCTTCCTTGCTTGGGCGGATGAACATGTTCGTAACGAAATGAGCCTGCCATGCAACCTCAACGATGAAGCGTACTGCCATGCGGGTATCTTCATTTGCACCGCAGAATGCATCTACGACGAAGAGCCTATCCTTGCCGGAAAGTTCCTTCTTTGCGATGGACTTTGCAGCATCCCACATCTCTTTCGTTGCCGGATGGTTATCATTAGGATACTCCTCGGAATTCCACCAAACAGTATCCTTGGACTTCTCATCCATAACAATGTACTTATCCTTAGGGGAACGGCCAGTGAATACGCCGGTCTGCACATCCACAGCACCCAGTTCGGAAACTACGCCCTTTTCATAGCCGGTAAGGTCAGGTTCGGTCTCATACTTGAACAAATCCTCATAGGAAGGATTGTGAATGATTTTCTTCACGCCTGTAATCCCATACTGTGCCAAATCAATGTCTGCCATGCACTTCAACCTCTTTCATAAACTTACAAACCTGTATTGGGAAACCTTTCACTTTTTAAGATAACGATTACCAGCTTCCGCAATACACTTCATTTATGTAACGATAATTCTATTCTTCTTCACGACTGTATTTCCTTCTTTTTATTTGAAAAAAAATCCCGTTTTTCGCAAAAAAACACGTATTTCTCGCAAATAGTAACGAACAATAATAAACCCCCGTAATTAGAAGAAGAACCTCCCATGATTGCATATTATTTAACGAATTTCACTACAATTACATTATCATCTCTGTGCAAAATCCAGCACCATATCCGGCATTTCTTCCTTTCTGCACGAATCTGAATGAAGCACCTCAGCGGTTCTCAAAGCAGCCAGTCCTGCAGGCACATGATATCTGTTTATATCGGACAACCTGTCAAGCATATAGAATGTATCTTTGTTATCCACGTTCTCTCCTACTGCTTCCAGCACGCTCTGGCAGAATTTATACGGGCTTGCCGTGGACAAGACGGTAACGCAACGTCCCTTATTTGCCTTGCTGTAATCCTCTGCGACGGCCCATGCTACAGCTGTGTGCGGATCCAGCACATAATCCTCTTTCTCATATACCTCACGAATCACTGCCTTCGTACGCTCATCATCCGCGCACCCCGCAGAGAATGTGTCCTTTATCTTATCAAGGACTTCGGCTCCGACATCATAGCTGCCATTCTCCGCGAGTTCGGTCATCCAACGCTTCACTATAGCCGTATCATCAGTCATATACCACAGCAGGCGTTCCAGATTGCTGGATACCAATATATCCATCGATGGAGAGATTGTCTTATAGAAATCCCTCTTCCTATCATATATACCAGTGTTCAGAAAATCAGTAAGTACATTATTGCGATTCGATGCGCAGACAAGCCTTCCAACCGGCAGCCCCATTTTCTTCGCGTAGAATCCCGCGAGTATATCTCCGAAATTTCCCGTCGGTACTACAAAATCCACAGACTCGCCATCTTTGATTCTCCCAGACCTCAAAAGATCTGTATAAGCACTGAAATAATACACGATCTGTGGTGCAAGGCGTCCCCAGTTAATCGAATTTGCCGAAGAAAGTTTCACATTATTCTCCAATAATTTCCCAGCAAGTACCTTATCAGCAAAAATCGATTTAACGCCAGCCTGAGCATCATCAAAATTTCCTTCAACTGCAAGTACTCCGGTATTTGCCCCCTTCTGAGTAACCATCTGCAGTTCCTGCATCTTTGCCACTCCGCCTTTGGGGTAAAACGTGAGGATTTTTGTACCAGGCACATCCTGAAATCCACAAAGTGCTGCCTTTCCGGTATCTCCTGATGTTGCTGCCAGGATAAGTATCTGTGACTTCTCCCCTGTTTTCTTCATTGCTGTGGTCATGAGCTGCGATAAAAGTTGGAGCGCCATATCTTTGAATGCGCTTGTCGGCCCATGCCATAATTCAAGGATTGGGAAGCTGCAATCTGTCATAACCGGAGCTATATCAACCGTATCGAATTTTCCCCCGCCATAGGCGCGTTCAACACAGCCTTTTATCTCTTCATCATCATAATCCGTCAGGAAAAGCCGAAGCACACTACATGCCCTTCCCATATAGTCCATGTCCTTCAACTCATCCAGAAAAGCCTTATCTATATGCGGCATTTCGTCTGGAACAAAAAGGCCTCCATCAGGAGCCAATCCCTTCAATATCGCCTCCGCCGACTTTACTCCACTAGCTCCTCCTCGTGTGCTCATATAATCCAAGATGATAGCCTCCTCTTATAATTAAACCTTTTATTACACCAATCTATATGATAGAATAATTGCTAAGGATAGATTCAGCGTATGATATGCGCTACTACTGCTTTTGACGCATGTGCAAGGTCACTTGGAGCTAGCAATATCTGCTCGCCGCGTTTGCCAGCACTGACAGAAATGGTGTCCCATCGCTTAGCACTGCTATCCAGATAAACAGGATATGCTTTCTTCGCTCCAAGTGGAGAGCATCCTCCTCTTATATACCCGGTAAGCCCTTGCACCTCTTTGAGATGTACCATTTCCACGTGCTTATTACCAGATACGGCTGCCAGCGCCTTAAGATCCAGCTCTGCATCACCCGGAAGGCACGCCATGAGCACACCGTTCTTATCACCACGAGCAACAAGTGTTTTAAACACCTGCCCTGGTGGCATACCAACATCGTGAGCTACGCGCACAGCGGACAAGTCATCCAAATCAACTGGAAACATACGTAATTCATACTTGATACCCAACTGATCCAGTATTCTTGCCGCATTTGTTTTTTTTACTGCCTTCATCAATATCAGCTCCATTGTTTGCAGATTTACACCATTATAACATAATCCACCGGCAAATGCGAACAAAAATGTACATTTGCCCTCTCCTAGTAAATATATTTTATTGAAAGAGGTGCCATCCTTGAAAATAGCATTAGCTCAAATCGAAGTCATACCAGGTCATCCGGACAAGAACGCATCCACTATGCTCAAAAGCATAAAAGAGGCAAAATCAAACGGCGCAAGCCTAATAATCTTCCCTGAGATGTCAATACCTGGATATCTTCTTGGTGATACATGGGAACAGGAGTCCTTCCTTAGAGATTGCGAATCATTCGGTCGGCAGATCATATCAGCTTCGGACGGTATATGCGTCATGTTTGGAAATGTAGCAATCGATTGGAAAAGACGTAATAATGATGGACGTGTACGCAAATATAATGCGCTATTCACAGCTAAAGATGGCTCTTTGGTTCATCCAGACAGCATGCCTTATCCATTTATTATAAAAACGCTTATGCCTAACTATCGTGAATTCGATGATACAAGGCATTTCTATAGCCTGCAGAAACTCGCCCGAGACCTTGGCACGACACCCGCTCAGCTTATATCTCCGGTCACCGTCTATATGGATGGTACGATGTGGAATATAGGTGGCTTACTTTGTGAAGACGGATGGAGTGATGACTACAGTATTGCTCCGTTCGATTTGCTGCAACATACTGGGCATTTGGATTTTTTTGTCAACATATCTGCTTCACCCTATACGCTCGGAAAAAACAATAAACGAAATCGCGTATTCGGAGAAGAAGTAAAGAAAGCTGGTATCCCGCTTATATATGTAAATAATATCGGGCTGCAGAATAACGGCAAGACCATCTACACATTTGATGGCTCTTCTACGGTATATAATACAAGCGGCCAGCCCGTTCTCATGGCACCTGCATATAAAAGCTGCCTGAAATATATCAACCTATCAAATGTAAATGAAATGAAGCCGCTTTCCTTGCCAGAAAATGATGATATTGCAAGCATACATCATGCTCTCCACTATGGTATCTCACATTTTCTTCACGATATACATATGGAGCGGGTGGTCATCGGTATATCCGGAGGGATAGACTCAGCGGTATCTGCCGCACTCTATGCAGACGTACTTAGTCCCGAAAATCTGCTTCTCGTAAATATGCCAAGTCGTTTCAATTCATCCACTACAAAAGATCTCTCCGCTCAGCTAGCAAAAAACCTGGGATGCAAATATACAGTAATGCCTATTCAAGAATCTGTTGACATGACGGTCGAGCAGCTTGAAAGAACACCTATAACATTCACTAAAGACAAATCTGAATCACATTTAAACGTCTCTTCGTTCACCAAAGAAAATATACAGGCGCGTGATCGCAGCTCAAGAATTCTTGCAGGAATCGCCGCATCATTCGGTGCAGGCTTCACATGCAATGCAAACAAGGCAGAAACGACCGTTGGATACTCTACACTATATGGCGACCAGTCAGGTTTCCTATGTGCATTAGCAGATTTATGGAAGTATCAGGTATATGCTCTTGCCAGGTATCTGAACGAACATGTATATAAACGTGAGGTTATACCACAGGGCACGATTGATATCGTACCTTCAGCAGAATTATCCGACAAGCAGGATGTGGATCGTGGTATGGGAGATCCGCTAAAATATCCATATCATGATTACCTGTTCAAATCATTCGTCGAGCGTTGGCATAAGGCAACCCCTGAAGATATCCTGGAATGGTATATAGAAGGCAATCTAGAAAGCCAGCTCGGTTGCCAGGGTGGACTGGTGAAAAAATATTTCCCGACGCCAAAGGATTTCATAGAAGACCTTGAAAGATGGTGGAATCTGTATTCTGGAATGGCAGTGGCTAAGCGTATACAGGCACCTCCTATTCTTGCAGTGAGCCGCAGAGCATATGGATTCGATCATCGGGAATCACAGAACGGTCCATACTACACTCAAAAATACCTTGAAATAAAAGAGAAACTGCTACGGCAGTCATGATAAGTGACCCTGGCTCGCGCTTCGTAACTTCATCTCTTATTGTGCGGTCATCCGAATAAATCTTACATTGACATAGGGACGGTGACTCCCTTGAAATATAAATAGCGCATATACCTCAAGGATATGCGCTATTTTATGTATACGTAAAACATGTTGTATTGCCGCTTTATCTACCATGAATCAAACTTACTCAGTTTTCTCATGGTATAAACGTTTTAGCCGCCCACCGCTTAGATACTCCAACAATAATCGATGTACTGCTATCTGTCATCCATGCCATGGCAGCGTAATCGTATTAGCCTTTCTTTTTCCATGCAGATAAAGATATAATCTTATCTTCCGTATCTTTTTTTTCATCTTTCGCGCAAAGTGCCATTGCTTCAGCTGGGGTATGACCATGATAAGCCACCATACGCATGGACTGCTGCAGTCCTGTAATGATACGCTTCAGCTCCAATCGCTTGGACTTCTTACGAAAAGCCTTCAGCAAACCATAATCAGATATGATATCTGATAACACAACACCAGCAGGTACAGCAAACATAGACATACCTATGATTTGCATTATCGCCTCTGTCTCGGTCTCTTTATTGTCACCGAAAGCCGCATCCATGATTTTCTGCAGTTCTTGCATCCATTCTTCGTCATAGCATGCATCTTTATCAGACAGATCCATGACCATCTCTTGCGACGGTATATAGTACGGAAGGCTATCATCAGACATGATAGCATCCATTTCCTCATCATCTTCCAGGTTGAAATCATAGAGCGCATTCCCAGATATGACCCCTGGTCTCAACTCTGGGGGCAAGGACTTATACATACTCCTAAGATTCCCGATTGTCATACTCGAATCCCTTTGACGCACTATATCCAGGATCACATCAAGGCTTACGCCGCCATACAGCAGCAAAGCCGCATGGAAGCAGCACAATACCCACTCCACCTTCTGCCGCTCTTCATCGTATTGTGGCATATCGATGATTTCATCTGCAATACATGACATATCGACTGGCATAAGCAACGTATTATCCGTCCCAACCAATACATAAAACGTCTGCTTCAGCATGACGAAATCGTCTTCCGGTTGCTCATGATAATCGCCGTTATCATCAAGGAGCCTTCGCAGGCTCTCTATTTGATTCTTATCAAGGCACAGGAGATATCTTACCATATTTTCGGGATCATTCATTGATTCAGAGATAGTTTCAGCCATCTTCTTATGATCAGCATTTTCCGGCAGCTTGATATTCTTCTGCATTGCCATATCACGTAGCACATCGTCTTCAGTGGCTAGCATCAGCTGATAAGAATCTGGCAGCATATCTGCCTTGTCGCTACTTTGATTCAGCGCACGAATGGTATCATTCTTATTCTCCAACAAAAGCTTAGATATATCTATTGTCTCACAAATATTCTCGAGAAATGAGTTCCTATCATTATCGTTGGCAACATCCAAGAATCCCTTCAGGAATGTGTATACCTTTTTAGTCCGCCCACCAATACCTTTTTTCCCGTCAGTAAATGAATCTAGTATCTCTATTGCATCCCTTGAATCTATCTTACGGCGGTCTATCTTTAGCCACTCCGCCATCCATTCAGACAAGTCATCCACGTCACATGCTGAATCGCATTCAATGATCCCATCCTTCAGCCTGACAGAGCCTTTACCATCCTTTATCGATGGTGCTTTCAAGCTGCCCTCAATCTGTTCAAGGACCTTGATGCGTATATCTAGTGAATCATAGTTACCTGCTTCATCGGAAGATGGGATTATATATTGATACCGCATTGACGTAACATAATCCATGACCAAGAAAAGTGGGATTTCTACAGACTCATATTCCGGTATGTATTCATCGTACGACGGAGTATATTCATCTATACAAATA
>OMZT01000015.1 GCA_900315615.1 uncultured Veillonellaceae bacterium
GATGAAATCCCTGGACGATCCTCACTCGCTATACCTCGACTCTGAGATGTACAAGGCACTGCGCGAGCATACCGAAAGCTCATTCGGGGGTATCGGCGTCGTCATGGGCGTGCGCGACGGCAAGATCGTCGCCATCTCCGTCATGGAAGACAACCCGGGCGCGAAGGCGGGTCTAAAGGCCGATGACCAGATACTCGCGGTGGACGGCGAGTCCGTTACTGACATGGAGCTAGACAAGGTCGTCATGAAGGTACGCGGAGAGGCCGGCACCGATGTGGTACTGACGATACATCGTGAGGGCGAGGAAGACCGCGACTACAAAATCACGCGTGGCACGATAAAGGTAAAGACCGCGGCAGGCAAGATGCAAGATGACGGCATAGGCTATATCCGTATCACATCATTTGGCGAAGATACGGCGGCGGAGTTTGAGAAAGAGTACAAGAAGCTCTCAGATGCTGGTATGAGGGGGCTTATCATCGACCTCAGGGAGAATCCCGGCGGCCTCGTGAAGACTTGCACCGACATCGCGAAGACACTCGTACCGAAAGGACCGATCGTCTCCGTGGTACGGCGTGACGGCTCGACAGAGGAATACACCTCAGACCTCGATGCGGCACCGATGCCGATCGTCGTGCTCATCGACAAGAACAGCGCGAGCGCCTCGGAGATACTCGCGGGAGCACTAAAGGACACGGGTGCCGCGACGCTCGTCGGCACGAAGAGCTACGGCAAAGGCTCCGTACAGATCGTCATGCCGCTCGTCGACGATGACGCGCTGAAGCTCACGATCGCGAAGTATTACACGCCGAGCGGCGTATGCATAGATGGCACCGGCATAGAGCCGGATGTGCCGATATCATTCGACATGGATGCTGCGGCAGCGGGCAAAGATGTCCAGCTTGAAAAAGCGATGGAGGTCATGCGCGAGAAGCTCTGAGATGAAAGAAAGCCCCGGCAGGGCTGAGCGTAAGCTCTCCTGCCGAGGCTTTTGCTGTCATATAGACAGTCAGTTGAAATCCTCATAGAAGTCGTCGTCATAGACGGGCTTCTGCTTCTGCGTCTTCGCGTCGAGGAACGTCTTGCTGCCATAGAACTTCATATGGTAAGCCTGATAGAACGCAGCCTCTCCGATAGCCATCGGCAGACCGGCACGCTCATCAGGATCCTCTACGTCGAGCAGAGCCCAGTCATCGTTACCAGTGTGCTGGTCGATATACATGCCCTTCTGATCGATATTGTAGAAGAAGCGGAACGTCTTCACATTGTTCATGGACTGGTTCCCGCCCGCAGCGTCCGGCACCGTCACCACATTGACGGCGATGACGTAATACGGCGGATCATAGCGCTGCACATTCAGTGAGCTCTTGTCCACATACCAGCCATCATGCCAGAGCGCGTAGACGATCGGGAAATTCGAATCGCCTGCGAGATGCTCCGGGCAATCACCGTGCTCGGCAGACGCGGACGCCATAGAAGCAGTCACCATCATCGCGAGTGCCAGGAGCAAAGTCATGATCTTACGCATAAAAATTCCCCCTATGATAAATGATCTTCTCCGATGTGAGTCATAGAGCTGACCACATCGGTATATAAGACAATTCTTCGCCACTTGGGATTTTCCTTTCGACAAAAGACACAACATAAGTGGCACACATTTTCATGGAGCCGAGTTTTGGGCGAAAAGACTTTACAAAGAGCAAATTTTTTTCTACAATATAATGGAATGTGCAAAAATAATTCCTGGATGCAAGACATCCTGTAAAATAAGGATTGGAGCGATGCAAGATGATGAAGACGATTGCAGTCATGACATCCGGTGGAGACAGCCCTGGCATGAATGCGGCTGCGAGAGCAGTTGTAAGGACGGCTATATTCAACGGAGTCCATGTCTTCGGCATATACAACGGCTACAAGGGCATGCTGAAGGACGACATGCAGGAGCTTACCAGCCGCAGCGTGAGCGACATCATACAGCGCGGAGGCACGTTCCTCGGCACGGCACGCTCGAAGGAATTCGAGACGGAGGAAGGCCGCAGGAAAGGCTATGAGAACCTGAAGAAGCACGGTATCGAAGGACTCGTCATCATCGGTGGAGACGGCAGCTTAAGAGGCGGCGCGCAGCTGTCCGAGGAATGCGATATACCGATCGTAGGCATACCTGGCACCATAGACAATGACGTATGGGGCTCAGACTACACCATCGGCTGCGACACCGCGGCGAATACGATCGTCGACGCTATCAATAAGCTGCGCGACACGGCATCCGCGCACAGGCGCATCATCGTCATAGAGGTTATGGGACATCGCTCCGGATGGCTCGCGATGACCGCAGGCATTGCCGGCGGCGCAGAGTACGTGCTCGTCCCTGAGGTGAAATACGATATAGACGAGATCTGCGATGACATAAAGGAGTCCTATGCGCGCGGCAAGAGGTACAGCATCATCGTCGTGGCAGAGGGTGCAGGCTCCGGCGTAGATATCGGCAAGATCGTCGCAGAAAAGACGGAGATAGACACGCGTGTGTCCGTTCTCGGACACATACAGCGCGGTGGCTCGCCGACCGTACAGGACCGCATGAAGGCAAGTCAGCTTGGCGAGCAGGCCGCACTGGCACTCATATCAGGCGTCACAAACGTCGTATTCGGCTTTGAAGCGGGTGAAGTCGTACGCATAGACCTCTTCGAGGCCGTGCATAACAAGAAGACGCTTGACCCTGAACTCGTGCGCTTGGCGCATGTTTTGGCATGAAGACAAAGAATTTCGCTTACATCCTGGGCGTCATCATAGTGCTCTTTGCTATACTGTTCCTATATAGGCCGTCCATTGACTCTGGAGAAAGACTCTACTTCTCCTACCGGCTCGGCATGCCTGAGGCGGGAACGGAGATTGACTGGGTCGATGGCAAGAGCCCGTCAGACTGGCAGCCGCTGGATTATGGTAATGAAGCACATAACCTACCATTAGCGGAGCATAGATGGCTCATCACGGAGCTGCCATCCGATGCCAATGGCAAATCGCTCTACTTCGTCACGATCAATGAGGAGGTACAGCTCTGGGTCGGCGGGAAGCTGCATTATCAGCATGATGCGGGCGGCAGATCGGCCATATACGGGCGCAAATGGCACATAGTGAAGCTGCCTAGAGATGCGGCTGGGCAGATACTGGCGGTACATATCTACGCGCCGAATCCGATTGATGCCAGCCGCGTCGAATATATGCGGCTGGGCTCAGGTGCTGAGCAGCTCAAAGAGGTATTCATAGATGATGTGCCGTACATAGCCACATTGCCGCTCTGCCTGCTGCTCATGCTCATCATGACGATGTACTCCATCTACCAGTCGCATTGGCGCAGGCTGTACATGTGGATAGCATTCTTCCTCGCCGAATTCTCACTATGGACATTCGCCGTATCGAACGTAAGGCAGCTCATCTTTGACGCACCGTCGCTATGGTGGTACATCGTACACCTGATGGTCTGGCTCATGCCGATATCTGCGAATGCCATCGTATGCGAGCTGGTAGACGAGCAGTACAGGCGCGGTGTGCGAAGGATCATTGAGTGCTTCTCC
>OMZT01000051.1 GCA_900315615.1 uncultured Veillonellaceae bacterium
AATATATGTCGCCGCGACTGCTGCTACTGCGGGCTTCGCGCGGATAACGGCAGGATAGACCGATACCGCATGAAGCCAGAGGAGATACTGCATCTCGCCGAGCGCGCGAAGAGCTATGGCTACCGTACGCTCGTCCTGCAGTCTGGTGAGGATGAGACATACAGTAAAGACGTGCTAGTGCCACTCATTAGAGCGATCAGCAGCATGGATATGGCGGTCACGCTTTCACTTGGAGAACGCAGCTTCGAGGAGTACAAGGCCTTTCGTGAAGCTGGTGCGGACAGGTATCTCCTGCGCATTGAGACGACAGATAAAGCGCTTTATCAGAAATACGATCCCGGCATGAGCTGGGAGAACCGTGACCGCTGCCTGCGCGACCTCAAGGCTCTGGGCTATGAGGTAGGTACGGGCAACCTCATCGGACTTCCAGGCCAGACGCTGCTTTCCATTGCGAAGGACATACTCTATTTCAAGGAAATAGATGCGGATATGATTGGACTTGGACCATTGGTGCCGAACGGTGATACCCCACTGGGCGAAGCGGCACCCGGAGACTTGCACCTCGTAAGGCGCGTCGTAGCGATGGTGCGGCTCATGATACCAGACGCGAACATCCCGGCGACTACGGCAGTAGAGACATTGAGACCTGGCGGAAGAGTATGGCTCCTCGGCTCTGGCTGTAACGTTGTGATGCCGAACGTCACGGAGGGCGCTGCCCGCGCGAAATACGCGCTGTATCCGGGTAAGATTTGCATAAATGATACGCCTGAGGCCTGCAGGACCTGCATGTCAGGACAGATACGTGCAATCGGACGTTCAATCGCATCGGACAAGGGCGAAAGACGCCATACGTATCGGAGGGGTAAGGATGCATGACGAAGACCTTTTTGAAAAAGATGGTGGGCTGCTGCAGCTTCTCGTCCCATCTATGGAGGGAAAGAAGCTGCTTTTGATAGAAAGCATCAGCTATCTGCCACGGCTCAGGGAGATGTTCCCACATGCGAAGATCACGGCTGTCGTGGCAGATGAATGGCGTATAGAAGCATACAAGGATGTGCGGGACATACAGTGGGAGCTGATGGACTACCGCGAGGAGAGGCTGCCTTTTCCAAAAGAGAGCATGGACTATATCATAGGAGACAGGCTGCTTGAGACGGCTCAAAATCCTCAGGACATAGCGGCTGGGTTCAGTATGTACCTCACGCCGACCGGCTTCTTCGTGACAAGCTGCAGGAATATACGCTGGTGGCGCGTTTTGAAGCAGCTCATGGATGGGCATTTTTACGCGATCGCGTCGCGCATGTTCACCCGCTCGGAGTTTGAGAACGTGATGTTTGCCTCCTTTTATAAGGAAACATTCTTCGCTCCAGTAAAGAGCCCGGGACCACATGATTTTGTACAGGGACTCATAGAGTCCGGCTTTGACAATGCACATGATGACCTCGATACCGAATATTGGATGGTGCGCGCGGCAAAGTCCACGAGCGATATCGCGGCACTCAAGGCATGCTTCACGCAGGACGTCCGCAAGAAGCTGTCAAGGATCCTTAGGCGCATTGAATTCGGTATAGAGATAGAAGAGAACGGCAGGCTGCTGCGTGAACTGATGGAGAAGGAGCATATCTTCCCTGATTATGCGGCAGGTTTCCTCTGGTCTATGACGACACATCATGCGGCGACGATGAAGAACCTGTACGGCGTGATAGACAGTGTCACATGGCATGAGATGATCGAGGCATTGCTCGATAGTGAGCTCAGGCAGCAGGATAGAAAAGAGCTCATGGAGCTCTTGACGGAGGTGAGCTGAATGGCAGATGACAGCAAGATTGCTTTTATAACATGCACAAACAGCGATGAATGGTATGATGAATGCCTGCTCTATTTGAAATCCCTGGAGATACCGGAGCATATGACGGCCGAGTTCCTGCCCATTCGCGGCGCAGCGTCAATGGCGGCGGGCTACAATCAGGGCATGAAAGCGACAGATGCGAAATATAAGGTGTATCTGCATCAGGATGTGCTGCTCGTGAAAAAAGACTTCGTGCGCAAAGTGCTAGATATATTCAAGGATCCTTCGATCGGAGCCATCGGCATGATAGGCTGCCGCAGCTTGCCGGCGACAGGCGTATGGTGGGACGGTATGAGAAGGTATGGGCGCGTGCTCCACGCATGTGAGCCGGAGAGTATCGTTGATTCTGAGTGCATGGAGCCGGAGGGCAAATACATAGACGTAGAAGCCGTAGATGGGCTGCTCATCGCGACGCAGTATGATGTGCGCTGGCGCGATGACCTATTCACCGGATGGCATTTTTACGATACATCGGAGTGCATGGAGATGAAAAGACACGGCTGGCGCGTC
>OMZT01000090.1 GCA_900315615.1 uncultured Veillonellaceae bacterium
AGTATAGCATATAGAGTACGAATTTTACCTGCATATCAACAACGACGGGAGGAATCATTCCTATGCCAAAAAAAGTTCTCTTCGGCGTCATATATATGTCAACGGCGAAGCTCGAGCTCCTGATTGTCAATCTAAGGACACATAACGTAATTGAACGTGTAACCTCTTCAAATTTTGTTCAAAATACCGATAAATCAAAGATATATCAGGACAATATCGAAAAAATCATTTTCGCAATAACCGGGTTTCAGCAAATCATGAGAGACTACGGTGTGTCAAGATATGTATTTGCAGGAAGCCAGCAACTCATTGATAATATAACGGCTCGCTACCTTTCAGAGCAGCTATTCGTACGCACCAGTATCAAGGTGCAGTGGCTTAGTACCAGTCAGCTTAATTACTATCGTGCCATTGCGCTGCTTGGCCATCCAAATAGCTTTGCCAATATAAAAGAAGACAATATATACATGCTATATATAGGTTCTGCAGCTGCAACCTTATCTAAATTCAAAAACAAGGAATTTATGCAGGCCTGGAACATAAGCCTCGGATACATCGAAATAGATGAACTGGAAAATGCCTTGCGCCATTCAGCGACAGACCCGGCTGAAATCATAGATGATTACATTAGAAGTAAGTTGCATTATTTGCGTGATGAACTAGAAATGGAATCATCTGATTCTGCACTCGTCCTTCAGGACATGGATGCAATGAACAACGCGTACCTCCCCATCGGTAAGCACATTGAGCCTATACATATAAATGAGTTCAATAAAACCATATCAGAGACGCTCAATGCCTCTGCACAGTATATCACAAACAGATTCAACATTGAAGATAGCCATGCATCGAGAGTGGTCCCTGGATTCCTCATGTCCAAGCAAATATTGAAATATACCCATGCAAATGCTTTATATCTTACAAGATTAAATGTATGGGATGGTATCGCTATACAGATTGCAGCAAACGATGGATTCCTTAAGCAGGATTTTTCGAGGGTCATACTTAAATCATCCGAAAATATTGCCACTAGATATATAGGGGACGAAGGACATAGAAAAATAACAGCAAAATTCGCACTGCATATTTTTGACCAACTGCGAAAGCTACATCAATTAGGCAAACGCGAGCGTATGTTGCTCGAAGTTGCATCAAACATTGCTGATATCGGAAACGCGATAAGCCAGCATGAACATTACCATCATTCTTCATACATAATGGAAGCAAATCCACTTATAGGGCTTTCCGATACGGAGAACCGCATCATTGCAGAAGTAGCACGTTATCATAGTGCTGAGGTTCCAGATGTGGTACAGCATCATTACAGCAATCTTGATCCCGCTATACAAATGCCGATTGCTAAGCTCGTCGCTATACTCAGATTAGCGGATGCGCTTGACGATTCACACCAGCAGAAGGTATCTCGGATATCAGTATCTCTTCGTAATGAGAAAGTGGTGATAACCGCATTTTCGTCACAGGATCTCGCACTGGAGAAATGGGCATTCAAAAGAAAGTCTGAACTGTTCCACGAGGTATATGGTATAAAGCCTGAATTGAAGCAGCGGAGGATTTCAGAATGAAAAAAAAGAAACAGCCACGTATTGATTTCAATGACATCACATATTATACGAATCGCGAGCTAAGCTGGCTTGCTTTCAATGACCGTGTACTGGAAGAAGCGCGTGATTCTGACAACCCGCTTTTGGAAAGATTGAATTTCCTAGGAATAACACAAAGCAATGTGGACGAATTCTTTATGGTCAGAGTTGCTTCGTTATATAAGCTAGATGCGGTAAAAGTCAGCTCGGTGGATCTAGCTGGCATGACACCGCGCGAACAGATTGATGCCATAAACACCATGGAGCATGAAGCTGTAGATAAAAGATACTCCACATATAATAGGATGCTTCTACCGCAACTCGAAAAAGAAAACATACATATCCTTCACTCGAAAGAACTAGATGAACGTCAGTATGAATTCGTCAGAAGATATTTTAACGATGAACTCTACCCCGTACTGACTCCCATGGCAGATGACGCTTCAAGACCCTTCCCTTTCCTAAAAAACAATTCACTGAACCTCGCTATAAACCTTACAAATACGGCAGACGGAGCCCACGCATTTGCAACAATGCGTGTACCTGACATCTTCCCTCGCCTGCTTCGTCTTCCCAACTCCGAAAATTCATTTATCCTATTAGAGGAAATCATAAAGGAATTCTTAGAGCCTCTATTTCATGGTTATACAGTTGATAACGCTTCAGCATATCGTGTCATACGAGACATGGATCTCGATGTTGCCGAGCAGGACACCTCAGATCTGCTGCGCGCCGTGCAGAATCAGCTCCGTGCACGTGAGCACGGCTCTGTTATGCGACTTGAAGTAGAAGATACCATGAATAAGAAGTTGCAGGACCATCTAATCCATACACTACAGGTACCAGAAAATATGGTATATCACATAAACGGTCCAATAGATCTAACCTTCTTAAAGAAATTATCTGGCGCTATCGAGGGGCATAATGACCTTCGATACCGTCCATTCAGCCCATTTCAAAGGCTTCAGCTGAGGATAAACAGTCGTATAAATATATTTGACGCGATCCGTCAGCAAGATTTCTTGCTGCAGCACCCTTATGATTCATTTGATGCCGTAACAGACTTTATACATCAAGCCGCAATAGACGATAATGTGCTCGCCATAAAGATGACACTGTATCGGGTATCCTCTACCTCACCCATAATAAAATACCTCGGACTTGCAGCGCAACATGGCAAACAGGTAACCGTGCTCGTAGAAGTTAAAGCACGCTTCGACGAACAGAATAATGTACGCTGGGCAAAACAGCTTGAGAAAACCGGTTGTCATGTAATATATGGCTTGGTAGGTCTCAAAACCCATTCCAAGATAGCACTCGTCATCCGTCGTGACGACGATGGGATAAGAAGGTACCTGCATCTAGGTACAGGCAATTATAACGATGTCACTGCCAGGTTCTATACGGATCTTGGACTTCTCACATGTGATAGAGCTATGGGCGTCGATGCTACCAATCTGTTCAATATGCTTTCTGGTTTCTCACGGCCACCTTATTTCCACAAGCTTCACATATCGCCGCATAATATACGTAAATTCATATACGAGAAAATCGACCGTGAAATAGCGTCAGCCAAATCCGGACATCCGGCAAAAATAAATATGAAGATGAACTCCCTATCAGATCAGAATGTCATAGCAAAACTTTACGAAGCGTCTGCTGCAGGTGTAAAGATAAACCTTATAGTACGCGGTATCTGCTGCCTGCGCACAGGGATACCTGGTGTAAGTGAAAACATCATAGTTCACTCCATCGTGGGACGTTTCCTCGAACATAGCCGCATATATTATTTTTACAATGAAGGAAATGAAGACCTATATCTATCATCGGCAGATATGATGACACGTAACCTGAACCGTCGTGTGGAACTGATGTTCCCCGTAGAGCAGGATAACCTTAAAGAACGCACATTAAAGATTTTCTCTGACATGTGGAATGACAACATAAAGACTCGTGTACTTCAGTCTGATGGTTCCTTCGCACGTATTGACCGTCGTGGACTCATCCCTTTCAATTCTCAAGAGCACTTTATAGAACAAGCAGAGCGCCACAGTGAACGACTGCGTAAAGAAGAAGAAAAGAAGCGCCAGGAGCAGGAAGTATTCCAGCCGATGACCCCACATGATGACATACTATAGACATAACAATACATTTTTATATAGGACAGATGAAAGGATATGATGTAAATGCAGTATTTCGCGGTAATTGACCTTGGATCAAACTCATGCCGTATGAAAATAACGCAAATCATTGGCGGTACATATCTAAAGGTTGTAAATCAGCAAAAAGCTTATGTACGTCTTTCCGAAAACATGGGACCTGAAAAAACATTGAAAAGCGTTCCTATGGAACGCACAATAGCCACTCTAAAACAATTTCGCGCTATATACGAAAAGCTGCCCGATGTGCATGTCACAGCTGTAGCCACAGCAGCCGTACGGCAGGCAACCAACCAAGAAGAATTCCTGGAAAAGGTACATGATGAAGCAGGTATAGATTTCGAGGTCATATCTGGAGAGCGTGAAGCATACCTCGACTTCCTGGGCGTAACATGTACGTTGCCAGTTGGCGACTGCCTGATAATGGATACTGGCGGAGCGAGCACCGAGCTCATACTCGCTAAAGGTGGCAAGCCAGTACATATGATCAGTATGCCATTCGGCTCAGTCACTATATCACAGAAATTTGATCTGTCAGATACCATATCAGCAACAGGGCTCTTCGATGCTATGACATATGTTGAAAAAGAGCTTACCGGCATAGACTGGTTGCGTGAAGCTTACGAGCTCCCACTTATATGCCTAGGTGGCAGCAATCGCTCCATACCAAAAATCATGCGTCGGCGTCTAAGTACAGATACGAATGATCTTCCCGATATACATGGATTCAGCCTGCCAGCTGAAGATGCCTGCGACATCATGCATGACCTCATAGGAATGGATAAGGAAGAAAGGAGTCATATTCCTGGGCTTACAGAGTCTCGTGCAGATGTCATCGTCGGCGGTCTCATCCCCTTGATCCTGATTTTACGTGTATGCCATATAAGCGAAGTCATATGTTCCAATTATGGTCTTAGAGAAGGTATTCTATTTGAACATATAGGAAAGAAGGACGGTAACTTTGGAAGTGCAGCTTCAGCCCATACTGAAGAAATTCAAAGCCCTACCCCGCCACAACCTATAAATGCCGATACAAAGCAAGATAGTAGCACAGACGAGATACCCATCACATCAAATGAAGAGCCTACCTCCGAAAAAGAAACACCGACAAAGAAAGATAAGAAGAAGAAAAAGAAGCACGAGAAAAAACATTAAGTGAAAAGAAAGGCAGCATATGCAATAGCGCACATGCTGCCTTTACTTATATCAGGTACTTTTATGACTTAGCTGATTACTGCTCAGTGCTTCCTTCCCAAGTCCTGACTGCCTTCTTAGCAGACTCATCATCAAACCAATGATAAGTAACAGTCTTAGCACGAGTGAAGAACCGTACACCGTCTTTACCAAGAACATGCAGGTCACCAAAGAAGGATTCCTTATTTCCAGAGAATGGGAAATATGCCGTTGGAACAGGAATACCTACGTTGACTCCAACCATACCACCGTCAGTATCCATTACGAACTTACGCGCATAATATCCGCTTGAAGTAAAGATACCGGAGCCATTAGCGAACGGATTTGCGTTCATTACCTCGATACCTTCCTCATAATTCTTTACACGCTTTATAGATGTAACAGGTCCAAATATCTCGCGGTCGCCTACGGACATGCCCGGATCTACATGATCCAAGATGGTAGGACCAACAAAGAATCCATTTTCGAATCCAGGAACTTTTACTCCACGTCCATCAAGCACGAGTTCTGCTCCCTCATCGATGCCCTTCTGTATCCAATCTTTAACTTTATTCTGATGTTTAGCCGAAACCACTGGTCCAAGCTTGGTATCTTCATGATATGCGCAGCCAATCTTCATTGCCTCTGCCTTCTGCTTCAGCAGCGCAACGAATTTATCTGCAATGCTCTCCTGCACGACAACTACCGGCAAAGCCATACAACGCATACCTGCGCATCCATATGTAGAATTGATTATTGCATTTGTGGAAGCTTCGAGGTTTGCATCCTCCAAGAGAAGTGCATGGTTTTTAGCTTCGCACTGTGCCTGTACCCTCTTGCCATGAGCAGCAGCCACAGAATAAATGTGCTTGCCGACACCAGTGGTACCAACGAATGTGACCGCCTTGATCCTTTCGTCCGTAAGGAAGATCTCAGCCTCTGTACGGCTCGTCGTAACAAGGTTGACAACACCTTTCGGGAAATGTCCCTCTTCATAGAAGAGTTCGAGCATTCTCATAGATGTAAGCGGAGTCTGGCTGTTTGCTTTCAGCACTACGGTGTTACCACAAGCGATAGCCAGCGGAACCATCCAGCCCCATGGAATCATCGCAGGGAAGTTCATCGGCACTATACCAGCGCAAACGCCCAGCGGAACACGATACGAAGAAGAATCGTAATTCGTCGTAACCTGCAGAGCAGCATCTCCCTCTATCAAAGTAGGAATTCCGCATGCTTCCTCTGTTGGCTCGATTGCCTTCTGCACATCGCCTCTTGCCTCACCGATTGTCTTACCAAGCTCTTTAGCGCAAAGCTGGGCAAGCTCTTCTTTATGTGCATAAAGGATATTTCTCCAGTTAAACAAGTACTGTACTCTCTTAGAAATGGAGAGCCTTGACCAGGACTTGAATGCCTCCTGTGCCGAAGCAATTGCTTCTTCGCATTCTTCCCTTGTGCACTGAGGCACCTCGGCTATAACTTCGCCTGTACTGGAGTCCGTTACCTCCATATACTTGTCCGTCTTAGACTGCAACCATTCACCATTTACGCAGTAGCCCATACGCTTAACATCATTCATGTGAAAACTCCTTCCTCTTCTCTACCTTACATAAGTAAGGATCGGCATTTTACACATCATGTATCCTGAATATTAAATCCGGACACAACTATATTATACACAAAAGTATCAATTTTGCAATATATTTATTCTATTTTTTATTATTTTATCAGAAATATTATTGTATATCTTGCGAAATATGGTCCAACAATAAAAAAAACTGCGCCGAAGCGCAGAATTCATTGAAGAATAATATAGCGGTATGTTATGGGAGTGTCTTCATATTGTCCAAAGGCCAGAATACAAGCACAGCTTTGCCCTTGACCAGCTCATACGGTACAAAACCGACATCAGCGAAACGACTGTCCTCAGAATTGTTACGATTATCCCCCATCACGAAAATATGTCCTTCAGGGACTGTTGCCTCTGGATAGTCAGAAAGTGTCTTTTCCAAGATATATGGCTCATCTTTCAACTCCCGGTTGACATATACACGCCCATCCTCGATTTTTATAGTGTCTCCAGGGACTGCAATAACGCGCTTAATGAAATCCCGGCTAGTATCGCGAGGATACTTGAACACAATAATCTCTCCACGTTCAGGATTACGTACACGATACACGAACTTATTCACGACAAGTCGTTCTTCAGAAAGCAGCGTTGGACGCATCGAAGGTCCATCAACAACATACAGTTCCACGATAAACTGTCGTATAAAGAGAGCCAATGCTACTGCTATGACTATCGAAACGATCCAGTCCTTGGCTTCTTCTCCCAAAGAGCTCATAAGCTACCTCCATCACGGCATATACTGCAACAATAAAAAAAGGAGCTGAAGACAGCCCCTTCTTCACGATCAACGACGCTCTTTGATACGTGCTGCCTTGCCCGTACGTCCACGCAGATAGAAGAGTTTTGCGCGACGAACGACACCACGACGCACGACCTTGATTTCCCCAAGACGCGGGGAATGAACTGGGAACACACGCTCCACACCGATTCCGTAGGAAATACGGCGAACCGTGAATGTCTCGCGAACGCCAGTACCCTGACGAGCGATAACAACGCCCTCAAAGTTCTGAATACGCTCACGGGATCCCTCTACGACCTTAACTGGTACGCGAACCGTATCGCCAGGGCCAAAATCTGGGATATCCGAGCGGAGCTGCTCCTTCTCGAGTGTCTCAATGATGTTCATTTTTATATATCCTCCTTGCTTGTTCCGGACGTTCATAAGAGGCTGTCTTTCATATGCCAACGGCGGCATACCCGTCCCAGCGGACCGTCCACACAACAAAGAAGTATATCATATATGTAGATACGATGCAAGACTTTTTTACGCACAATGAGAGCAGATATATCGATACTCTCTGTAAGGTTGTTATGATGAGGTATAAAGAGCACCTCTATATGATTTCCATCAACATCTAAAGAGCTTACCAAGCTTTGCTGCAAGAATTGCTGCTATTGCTCCCTTTATGATATCTCCTGGTATATATGGCAGTGCACTCACCATAATTGCAGCAGCTAGCCCCATATGGGTAACCATCATCGTTGAAGCAACGCCGCCTATATAGGTGACAGGTATACTTACGAGTGTCGCTATAAAGAAACGCCATACGGTGTGATTCTTCCCCTTGCACATACTAACAAGCGGATATGCAACCAGAAACGATAAATAGAAGCCGCCCGCAGGCTCAAATAGCTTTCCTAATCCTCCACTGCCTCCTGCAAGTACTGGAAGTCCTGCTATGCCTAGCAGCAAGTATACAGCTATAACAGCAAAAGTCTGCTTAGGTGTCAAAAGAAGCGCCGTGAGATTCATAACTAAGGTAAGTGCCGTTATCATACTAGAAGCAAAAGGAACTGGTATAGATATGTAAGCTGCTATGCAGCATAACGCAACACACACAGCCATTCTTGCCATGTTCTGTATTTCTATATCCGAACGCATAAAAATCCCTCTTTCTATAAATACCACACAGATAATTATAGGCAGAAGGCTCCACAATGTCAACGTGGTTTGTATTTCAGGTCGACAAAGATTTACAGTTTGTACCATCATCTTTCCATATGATATAATACTCAAGAGGGGGGTCTATGATGAAACTGCTTATAGGTATATCGGGCGCAAGCGGTGCGATATTAGGCTGTCGAATGCTTAAGACACTGCATGCATTCCCTGACATTGAAACACATCTTATACTTACAGACGGGGCTATGCAAACGATTGAATCAGAAACGAATTTCTCCATTTCAGATGTCACATCACTTGCAAATCGAATATATGATAATACTGACATATCAGCCCCTGTTGCAAGCGGGTCATATCAAATTGATGCAATGATCATCATACCATGCAGCATGAAGACAGTCGCTGGAATAGCATCTGGCTATGCAGATAATCTATTGTTGCGCGCTGCCGATGTGACAATAAAGGAAGGGCGTCCGCTCATCATAGTGCCGCGTGAATCTCCGCTTTCACGAATACACCTGCGTAATATCAAAGAATGTGCCGACAACGGCGTTCTTATCTATCCACCCATGCTGACTTTTTACGGCAAAGACATTTCCATAGATACGCAAATAGATAATATTATCGGACGTATCCTCATGCGTCTAGGAATCGATTCTGGTAAAGTCCAAGTATGGGATTCTAAATAAACCTTATCCTGAATAAAAAGCTTATGAGTATATCATAGGAGGAAATATGAAAAAAGTTCTTATAATATCTACAAGTCTAAGGCTTCATGCAAACTCTCGAAGCCTCGCCGAAGAGTTCACACGCGGTGCAGCAGATGCAGGCAACATTACAGAATTCATCTCCCTTTCAGGCAGAGATATCGGATTCTGTGTTGGCTGCCTTGCTTGTCAAGATCCCGAAGTACAGCACTGCGTCATTGAGGACGATGCGAACCAAATCACTGAAAAGCTCGCAAAGGCTGATGTCGTAGCATTTGCAACCCCTATATATTTCTATGAAATGTCAGGACAGTTAAAGACACTCCTAGATCGTTTCAATCCTCTATTTCCAAGGGAATATAATTTCCGCGATGTCTATTTCCTATCAACATCTGCTGATGAGAACAGCAATTCTGCTGACCGTGCAGTAAATGGACTGAAAGGATGGATAGAATGCTTCCCGAAGGCTCATTTGGCTGGAACAGTACACGCTGGAGGAGTAGATTCTCCCGGTGACATAAAAAATCACCAGGCATTAGCTCTGGCATATAAGCTCGGTAATTCAATTCATTGATTTTACGTCTATGTTACAGCAATGATCATAGGATCATGATCACATATAAAAAAGCCATTGAATCATCTGCCATACTTAGATATCAAAGCAGGCATTTACGATTCAATGGCTTTTTACGTTCCTTGAAAATCAGATAAAGCTTGTCTTTCTACATAAATTCACTGTCTTCTCATACCATCGTACAGTTTCTTCAATCCTTCTCGCACCGTGCTTTCGGGGCAAGCGAGGTTCATCCTAAGGAATCTCGCACCGTTTCCCCTGTACTGACTTCCAGCAGTAAGCCACAGCTTGTCTTTTTTGCATAGATCAGCAGCCAAAGCAGTTGTATCTTCCGTCCAAGCGCTGCAGTCAAGCCACAGCAGATAAGTAGCACCACCATTTACAGCAATCATGTCTTTAAGGCGGTCATGTATGAACCTCTCAGCTAGATTGATATTATCATACACATACGTTCTGAGCTCGTCCAACCACTGTCCACCGCTATTGAATGCAGCAACTGTTGCAGCTACAGCAAAGGCATTCGGCTCAGCATATTCACACGAATTCAATCCTCGCTTTACGATCTCTCTCAAATCCCTATTTGGAACAACGACTGCTGCGGTATTAATGCCCGCTATGTTAAAAGCCTTGCTTGGAGATATACATGTGACACTTAGTGAAGCACATGTATCCGATACAGACGCAAACGGTACATACTCACTTCCAGGACGTGTAATATCACAATGTATTTCATCAGATATTACCGTAACACCATATCTCTTTGCAAGGATTCCTATTTGACTTAGTTCGTCCTTTGTCCATAGGATTCCAGCAGGATTATGCGGATTACACAAGATCATCAACGTGGTAAGCGGATCTGCCATACATCTCTCCATGTCATCCCAATTTATGCTATATCTGCCACTACTATATGTCAATTTACTTTCAAGCACGTGACGTCCGAAGTTCTCTATTGAATGAAAAAAGATGTCATACACGGGTGTCATTACCAGTACCTTATCACCAACGTTGCTGAGACGTTGTACAAGACATGTAATAGCAGGTACTATACCCGTAGCAAATATAAGCCATTTAGCGTCGATCTCCCAGTGATGACGAGAGCGCCACCAATTACGATACGCCTCATACCAATCATTTGTCAGTATATGGTATCCGAATGCACCCTGCTGCACGCGCTTTTCAATCGCTTCTATGATGCATGGTGCTGTTTTGAAATCCATGTCTGCCACCCACATCGGCAATACATCCGGTCTCAGATCCCATTTAAGTGAGCCTGTTCCCTTTCTCACCGCTGCATTATTGAAATCAAACACATTTCACCACTCCTTCATATGGCAGACTCATTTATTACGCTGTATGATTCTGGTAGCTTCTTCAGGTGCCTTCATCTCGTCATCATGAATGATTTCTCCTATTCTGTCTGCTGTGATAATCCCACCTGAAGGATTCTTTACACTATCTACATGGCCAATGATGTCCGCTTCTACCGTACAATATTCAAATGCAAGATTCGTATTCAGCAGGTGGCAGTTCTCTAACTTCAGATTCTCAATATAGCAGAATCCCTGCAGGCTTTCTACGGTACAATTTATCAACTTGATATTTTTTGCATTCCAACCGAAATATTCACCGATGATATATGAATCTTCTATGACTACATTTTCTGCATTCCAAAATGCATCTTTAGAAATCATTTTCGCATTTCTTACGTGCACATTCTTTGCTCCATCAAATGGATAGTTACCAGTCAGAGTGAATCCATCTATATCGATATTCTGGCTATTCATCCCGAAATAATGACCATTTGCCGTTACATTATGAATCTTAATCGAATCACAGTTCCACAACGTCTCCTCTGCATTCGGGATGGTAACTTCGGATATTTCAATCCTATGGCACCGTCTGAAATTCTTTGGAGCCTGCATCGTGACATTATGCATCACAAAATCATCTGTATACCATATTCCTGCACGTGCCATCTCGAGCCATGTACAATCATTTACCTCGATATCATGTGAATACCATAAAGGATACTTCCACTGAAACGATGTATTGTCAATCTTTAGATTGCTAGATTCTTTAAGTGGTGATTCGCCGTCTGCAAAAGTACAGTAGGAGATTTCTGCATCCTTCTCCTGAAATAATGCCCTCTCACCAACAAATCTCTGCTGTATGTATTTTTTCATTACTAAGCCTCCAATATATATACACAACACAAAGTATAACCATCATTATCTCTTGTTGTCAAATAC
>OMZT01000081.1 GCA_900315615.1 uncultured Veillonellaceae bacterium
CAGGATGCCGAAGCAGTCATAAATGAGAAATCAAAGGGCAACCGTCTTCTGAAAGAAGAAGTCGGTGAAGAGGATATCGCCGAGGTCGTAAGTCGCTGGACTGGAATACCTGTCACTAAGATGTTGACAGGTGAGCGTGAGAAGCTGCTGCATTTACCAGATGTCCTTCACGAACGTGTCGTTGGTCAGGATGAGGCTGTCCGAGTCGTGAGCGAGGCCATACTGCGTGCACGTGCCGGCATAAAGGATCCAAATAGGCCAGTAGGGTCGTTTATCTTTCTTGGCCCAACAGGAGTTGGAAAAACAGAGCTTGCAAAGACGCTGGCAGAGGCCTTGTTCGATGATGAGCGAAGCATGATTCGTATAGATATGTCTGAATACATGGAAAAGCATACCGTGTCAAGGCTTATTGGGGCGCCTCCGGGATATGTCGGATATGATGAAGGCGGGCAGCTTACAGAGGCAGTGCGCCGCCATCCATACTCTGTGATACTCCTCGATGAGATAGAGAAGGCGCATCGTGATGTGTTCAATGTCCTGCTTCAGATACTTGATGATGGAAGGCTGACAGATGGCAAGGGTCGCGTCGTGAACTTCAAGAATACAGTCATAATCATGACCAGTAATCTCGGGTCTCATGAGATACTAAATAAGGAATTCGATGAGGCTGAGAAAGAAGTCAGAGGAATACTCAAGGATTATTTCCGCCCTGAGTTCTTGAACCGCGTAGATGATATAGTCGTGTTCCGTGCACTAGCCAAAGAGCAGGTCAAGCACATTGCCGCTATCCTTCTTGGCAAGCTCAGCAGTCGCCTGGAAAAGCAGATACACATTCGTCTTGGATGGTCAGAAGATGCATTAGAGATTCTTTCCGAACGTGGGTTCGATCCAAACTTTGGTGCAAGACCGCTTCGCCGCTTGATTTCACATACTATCGAGACGGAACTGTCAAAAGAGATAGTCAAGGGTTCTGTAAGTGAAGGCGATGTCGTGGAGATCGGCATAGAAAATGGCGAATTCACATTTCATACAGTACATGAGAATACTGAAAAAGACAGTTAAATAGACATAAGAAAAGGAGCCAGCTCATTTTGCTGGCTCCTTTTCTTATGCTGCTATGTCCACATTGGCACCGCGATATTTATTATCTGCATCTGATTCTTTCATATCCTGCTGATATGGGTTGGTTTCATTATAATAACGTATCTGTGTACGGGTTTCTCCGCCTGATATATATGTTCGACCACATTCAGGACATATTGCTGTCTTCAGCTGTACTGTTGCCCGTACGACTTCGCCATTTCCTTCGCGCGCTTTTTGATAAGCGTTTGATACATGCTCTTGTTCATGGCTCATGACTACTGATGCAGCATTGCCAGGATCTATATGTCCAGCGGCCTTGAATGAAACCATTTCATCTGAGCCGTCCTGGTACTTACGGCGTTTGCATGTCTCACATTCTGCAGGTGTGGATTTGTGACCAGAGAGCTTCTTCTTAGCGTCTTCCGGTGAGAGGTCATCCTCGTCCTTTTCACCATTTACGCCATTTGAGCTTTCTTCCTTGTCTTTTATTTCATCTACTTCTCCAGGATCAACGATGCCGTTTCCGTTTTTATCTCCGTTTTTTTCTTCTGGAGAGAAGACACGCTTTCCAACTGAGGACGATGGCATAGCAAAACCGTCTTGCATCGACATATTATTGCCATACAGATTGCCTATGCTGTTCGTAATACCGTATAAAGCCATTCTAATCACCCCCACATATATACTATAATTTTATCTGATATGGCAGTACATTGTCAATATGTTGATGAGCAAAGAAGCTAAATAAATTCGTATCAGGCGTTGACATGCTTTACTTGTTGTGATATTATTCATAAATGTGAATGCGGATGTATGTCTGCATTTTCCCCAACCGCACGATGAGGCTGGCAGCATGGTGGTATTAAGCTATGAGGCCGCAAATGGATTGATGTCCTGCCATATTCGGCGAGTAACGTATCGGGAGGTGTTTTATTGATGTATGCTATTATCAAGACAGGTGGAAAGCAGTATCGTGTTGCTGAAGGCGACGAGATCTATGTAGAGAAGCTCGCTGCTAACGAGGGCGATGAGGTTGCTTTCGATCAGGTGCTCACAATCGTCAATGATGATGATGTGAAGGTTGGCAAGCCTTTCATAGAGGGTGCCAAGGTCACGGCTAAGGTAGAGGCTCAGGGTAAGGCGAAGAAGATCCTTGTGTTCAAGTACAAGGCAAAGTCTAATTATCGTCGTCGCCAGGGGCATCGTCAGCCGTTCACGAAGGTCGTTATCGAGAAGATTGAAGGCTGATGATCAAGATCGATATTTTCCGTAACGGAGATGGCATGGTGTCAGGATATCATGTCAGTGGTCATAGTGGCACGGCTGATAGAGGGGAAGACATCATTTGTGCAGGGGTTTCAGCTCTTGTACAGAGTGCATTTATGGGCGTTAGGGAGCATCTGCATCGCGGGATGCGTTTTGAGCAGGCGAGCGGTGACTTCACGGTAGAGCTTAATAGCAGGCCAGATGAGCTTACGGAAGCGATATTTGCATCTATGCTTTTGGGACTCAGAGAGATTGAGAAGCTGAGCCCGGAGGCTGTGCGGATTTCGGAGTTCAGGGGGTGAATAGAATGTTCAAGTTTGATTTGCAGCTTTTCGCACATAAGAAGGGCGTCAGCAGCACGAGAAACGGTCGTGATAGCGAGTCCAAGCGCCTTGGCGTGAAGGAGCATGCTGGCACTGTCGTTACGGCAGGTAGCGTCCTTGTACGTCAGCGCGGAACGCATTTCCACCCGGGTCACAACGTCGGCAGGGGCAGCGACGATACGCTGTTCGCAAAGGTTGCCGGCAAGGTGGCTATCGAGCGCAGAGGTCGTTACAAGAGACAGATTAGCGTTTACACTGCCGAGGAGGCAATGTAATACAGCATATGCAGCCTGTGCCGTCTGGCGCAGGCTGTTTTGATTCATATATCGTGAATATGGTGCGTGGAAAGCTGGCATTGGACCAATGCCAGCTTTCCACACATCATAGGAGTTTGGAGGCATATTATGCAGTTTATAGACAGAACTAAAGTCAGTGTGAAGGCTGGCGATGGCGGAAATGGCAAGTCAGCATTTCGCCATGAGAAATTTGTCCCCAAGGGTGGACCTTCTGGGGGAGATGGTGGACGTGGAGCCGATATCGTGTTTGTAGTGGATGATAATATGAATACGCTGCTCGATTTCCGCTATCATAAGAAATTCAAAGGCGCAAAAGGTGGTAACGGCGATATAAAAAATATGTATGGTAAGAATGCGGAGCCATGCATTGTAAAGGTTCCGGCTGGTACTCTTGTAAAAGATGCCGATACGGGGGCGGTTATTGCCGATCTCACTGCAAAGGGGCAGTCAGCCGTGATTGCTAAGGGCGGACGTGGAGGAAGAGGCAATGCTCATTTTGCTAATTCTGCACATAGAGCTCCTACCTTTGCAGAGTATGGTGAGCCCGGCGAATCAAGAGAACTTTTGCTCGAGCTGAAGCTGCTTGCGGACGTAGGTCTTGTGGGATATCCTAGTGTTGGCAAATCGAGCCTTATCGCCAGTGTATCTGCGGCTCGTCCTGAAATAGCAGATTATCCATTTACGACGATTACGCCAGTGCTCGGTGTTGTAAAGACAGATTATGAAAAAAGCTTTGTCATGGCGGATATTCCTGGATTGATTGATGGTGCAGCTGACGGTGTCGGATTGGGACATGATTTCCTGCGCCATATAGAGCGTACGAAGCTGATACTGCATATCGTGGATGCATCTGGCTCAGAGGGACGTGATCCAGTTGAGGATTATCATAAGATCAATCGTGAGCTTAGAAAGTACAGCAAGAAGGTAGCATCACATCCACAGGTTCTTGTCGCGAATAAGATTGACATTACCGAGTCTGAAGAGAACATTCCGAGGCTTAGAGAACTTGCCGAAAAGGAAGGATTGAAGTTCTTCCCTATATCAGCTGTAACACATGAAGGGGTAAAGGAACTCATCGCATATGTGGGAGAGTTTCTCGAAAATTATCATGAAGAGCCGGAGCAGGATGATTCCGTAAAGGTGTATGACGCAGATAAGGCAGAGGATCCAGATAAGATCACGATCAGTCGCAATGATGCGGGAGCTTTTATCGTGTCTGGCAAGACGCTTGAGAAGCTGGTCCTCATGACGAATTTCAATGATGATGAAGGACTGAGGAGATTTCAGTATATATGGCGTATCAAGGGGTTGGACAAGAAACTTCGCGATCGTGGCATAAAGGAAGGCATGACAGTACATATCGCAGATATGACATTTGAGTATCATGAGTGATAGGAGGATAAAAGATTGATAAGGAATTCTCTTACAGGTAAGCAGAAAAGCTTCCTGCGTTCTATGGGGATGGGTATAGAGCCAGTCGTGCAAATTGGTAAGGAGGGCGTTACTGCTTCTGTAGTGGACGCTGCTAAGGAAGCTATAAAAAAGCGTGAGTTGATAAAGGTGCGTGTGCAGCAGAACGCAGATGATACACCAAAGGCAGAGATCGAGCTTCTTGCAGAGCGCGTTGATTGTAATCTGGTACAGGTGATTGGACGAAACGGATTGCTTTTTAAACGCAATTTCGATAAGCCTAAGATAGAATTGCCGTAATAGGACATTATGAGAGCGGGGCTGATCTTGTGAATGCAAGGGACAGACTGAAAAAAGCGGAGTGCGTCGTTGTGAAGGTGGGTACCAGCACGATTACATATCCGAA
>OMZT01000057.1 GCA_900315615.1 uncultured Veillonellaceae bacterium
CGCAGGAAGATCTGAACTTGTTCCGTACAGGTTCGTCTACAGTATGGGAATCGTAATACCTATAAAATAATGATATAATAAGCGATTTTGATACTTGATAAATTTACAAATTCGTCATATAATGTATGAAGAGAATATTATCACCCCAAAGGATATGGGGATTCACTTAAAGTGATTAGTGACATGGAAAGCGAGGTTGAGGAATCATGGCAATATCTTCGATTTCCAGTGGCGGCGGGTGGCCGATGAACGAGATGCAGAATCGCATCAGTCGTATGGGGCAGCAGCAGACCGCACAGATTGCCAGACAGGATGATCATATCGTACAGGTATCTAACTTTGGTAATGAAACGAAGCTGGGTACGAGTCATTTTCAGCGTAATAATGCTCATATAGAGAGTACTGGTGGTCATGATACTGCTACGATCATGGAGCGTGCGAAGTCTTATTATGCTGTGTCAAATTTCGGCAACGAGACAAAGCTTGGCTCCAGTGAGTTCCAGAAGAATAATGCTCATATAGAGAGTGTTGGCGATAGTAATACTGCTACGATTATGGATCGCGCTAAGTCCTATTATGAAGTATCGAACTTCGGCAACGAGACGAAGCTTGGATCCAGCAAGTTCCAGCAGAGTAACGAGCAGACATCGGTGCAGGGACAGCAGAATACATCTACCACAATGTCAAAGGTACGCCAGGCGTACAGCCATTCTAATTTTGGGACGGGTAAGCTGGTCGATATCGCTGCATAAGAAAAGTTATAAGAGCCTGCCAGTGTGACTGTGCAGGCTCTTTTTCTGTATAACAGCATGGATTTTATGCTTGAATCGGTGATGAATGGGGGATATATGATTGGATAAGGGAATCATTTTAGCAGGTGGTTCTGGTACGCGACTATACCCACTTACAAGGGTAGTGAGCAAACAGCTGATGCCAGTATATGACAAACCTATGATTTACTATCCTCTTAGCACGCTGATGCTGGCGGGGCTTCGTGATATACTTGTTATTGTTTCCCCTCATGATGAAAGGCTCTTTGAGGAGCTATTGGGGGATGGCAGCCAGTGGGGCATATCGATTTCATATGCGCTGCAGCCTAAACCCGAGGGTCTTGCACAGGCGTTCATCATAGGAGAGGATTTCATCAATGGTGAGGGCTGCGCGCTGGTTCTTGGGGACAATATATTTTACGGATCAGATTTGGCATCGCAGCTGCAGCGCGTACGCTCCCATGATGATGGTGCTACCGTATTCGCGTATTACGTGCGTGACCCTGAACGCTATGGTGTCGTAGAGTTCGATGATGAGGGGCGAGCTGTCAGCTTGGAGGAGAAGCCTATTCATCCACACTCAAATTATGCAGTTACTGGACTTTATTTCTATGACGACAACATAGTTGATATAGCTAAGTCCGTGAGACCTTCTGCCAGGGGTGAGCTGGAGATAACGGATGTCAATCTGGAATACCTTCGTAACGGCAAACTCCGTGTAGAAAAGATGAGACGTGGCTATGCATGGCTGGATACGGGTACACACGAGTCTCTGCTCCAGGCTGCCGGATTTGTGCAGACGATAGAGAGCAGGCAGGGACTTCAGATTGCATGTGTGGAGGAGATTGCCTACCGCATGGGATATATAGATGATGAACAGTTGCTTAGGTTAGCACATCCGCTTGCAAAGAACGAGTATGGGAAATATCTTGAGCAACTTGTAAGACGTGGAGAGTAATAATGAAGGTTACGGAAACTGAACTGAAAGACGTTTATTTGATAGAGCCGCAGGTGTTTGGCGATGCAAGAGGCTGGTTTATAGAGAGCTGGTCAAAGCGTAAGATGGAAGAAGCTGGATTCCACATTGATTTTGTCCAGGACAATCAATCATACTCTGCGAAAAAAGGGACATTGCGTGGACTACATTACCAGCTTCAGCCTAAGTCACAGGGTAAGTTGATTCGTGTCACGAGAGGAGCTGTTTTTGACGTTGCTGTAGATATACGCAAAGGGTCGCCACAATATGCGAAGTGGACTGGTGAAATCCTATCCGCAGAGAACAAGAAGCAGCTTTGGATACCTAAGGGATTTGCACATGGCTTCATAACGCTGACCGATGATGTTGAGGTTCAGTATAAGGCGGATAATTATTACGCACCAGAGTATGATGGCAATATACGGTGGGATGATCCAGACATTGATATCAAATGGCCGTTAGAACCGCAGATTTTATCTTCAAAAGATCAAGCAGCTCCGATGCTTAAGGAGCGTACAGAATTGAATTTCGTGTATGGGGAGATGGATTGAGTGAATATAGCTGTTACAGGAGGAGCTGGCTTCATAGGAAGCAATTTCGTTTATTATGAGTTGAAGAACCATCCTGAGGATCGCATAATATGTTTTGATGCACTGACATATGCGGGAAATCTTGAAACGCTTAATAGCGCTATGGAAAATCCATCATTCAAGTTCATCCGAGGCGATATAACCAACAGAAAACAGGTTGAAACATTTTTTGAGAATGAGAAGCCGGATATTCTTGTGAACTTTGCGGCAGAGAGTCATGTCGATCGCTCGATAGAGAACCCGCAGCTTTTCCTTGAGACAAATGTGCTGGGAACGAGTGTATTGTTGGATGCATGCCGGAAGTACAGCGTAGATCGCTATCATCAGGTTTCAACAGATGAAGTATATGGAGATCTCCCATTAGACCGTCCAGATATGATGTTTACTGAGGAATCTAACCTGCATACATCGAGTCCGTATTCTGCTTCTAAGGCGTCCGCTGACCTGCTTGTCCAGGCATATGAGCGGACATATAAAGTTCCTGCTACGATTTCAAGATGCTCGAACAACTATGGGCCTTTCCATTTTCCAGAGAAGCTGATACCACTGATGATAATCAACGCGTTGAATAACCGTAAGCTGCCTGTATATGGTGATGGGCTTAATGTACGTGACTGGCTCTATGTCGAGGATCATTGTAAAGCCATAGATCTCATCATACGAGAAGGCCATGTAGGAGAGGTATACAATATAGGTGGGCACAATGAGCATAGCAATATGGATGTAGTCAAGATGATACTCCATGAGCTCAATAAGCCAGAAAGCCTCATAGAGCACGTAGCAGATCGCAAGGGACATGACAGGCGATATGCTATCGACCCCACTAAGATACAGACTGAGCTTGGATGGCAACCGGAGACGAAGTTCGAAGATGGCATCAAGAAAACAATAAAATGGTATCTCGATAATCGCAGCTGGTGGGAGCATATAATGAATGGCGAGTATCAGCACTACTATGAACGCATGTACGGCAGCAGAAAAAAATACGTATATTCAAGCTTGTGATTCTATTAACAATTAGAAAAGCATTAACAGGCTTGACTTTTTTATCGCGTGGTGTATACTGTAAGCTATCAAAGGGGGCGTAGCTCAGCTGGGAGAGCGCATGCATGGCATGCATGAGGTCAGGGGTTCGATCCCCCTCGTCTCCACCAACATTGGTGGTGTTGTGCAGCTGCTATATGAGCAGATCGACACATACAATAATACATAATAAAGGCTTTGATGAAGATAAAGCCCGGCATGTACCGCCGTACAGAGAGGCAGGGATTGGTGTGATCCTGCTAGGATGGCATGCAGGGATACCACTTCTGAGCCGCGCGCTGAACGTTTATGTAGGCGTCGCCGGAGTTCCCCGTTAAGGAAATTGAGTGGCTATGGGTCATACTCATGGCAATCAGGGTGGAACCGCGAAGTAAAAGCCTCGTCCCTATGGGGATGGGGCTTTTTGTGTTGCTGACATTCCGAAAGGTTGTCTGCGATTAGACAGGAGGAACAGATATGGCAAAGGTAATACTTAAGGATGGCACTATAAGAGAGGTTGCAGATGGTACAAGCCTGTTGGACTTGGCAAAGGAGCTTTCTAACAGCCTTGCAAAGAAAGTTCTTGTTGGAAAGGTCGATGACAAGATTCAGGATCTTACCTATAAACTCAGCGGTGAGCATAACGTCGAGCTTCTGACGTTCGATGATGCTGATGGCAAACGTGCGCTCAGGCATACGGCATCACATGTCATGGCACAAGCTATAAAGCGCCTCTACAAGGACGAGAAAGTACAGCTAGCTATCGGACCTTCCATTGAAAATGGTTTTTACTATGATATAGACATGGAGCGTCGCCTGACAGATGCAGACCTCAAGGATATTGAGAAGGAAATGTCGAGGATCGTAAAAGAGAATCTGCCGCTGGAGAGACATGAGGTTTCGCGTGAAGACGCACTCAAGATGTTCAGCGAAAAAGGCGAAAGCTATAAGGTTCAGCTGATTAATGACCTTCCCGAGGATGCGACGATATCGCTCTATACGCAGGGAGAATTCACAGACCTGTGTGCTGGTCCTCATGTGCTTTCGACAGGTAAGGTGAAGGCATTCAAGCTGCAGAGCATCGCTGGAGCATATTGGCGCGGTGATGAGCACAATAAGATGTTGCAGCGCATTTACGGTACGGCATTTGAAAAAAAGTCAGATCTTGATGATTACCTCCATATGCTGGAAGAGGCTGCAAAGCGTGATCATAGGAAGCTCGGCAAACAGCTGGATCTCTTCAGTATTCATGAAGAGGGGCCAGGGTTCCCGTTCTTCCATCCGAATGGGATGGCTATAAGGAACGAGCTGATCAACTATTGGCGTGAAGTGCATCGCCGCTATGGATATCAGGAAGTACGTACCCCGATGATACTTAATCGTAAGCTCTGGGAGACATCCGGGCATTGGGACCATTATAAGGAGAACATGTATTTCACGAAGATAGACGGTGAAGATTATGCCGTAAAGCCTATGAACTGCCCGGGCGGTATGCTGGTCTATAAGACACAGCCGAGAAGCTATCGCGACTTGCCGCTTCGACTGGCTGAGCTTGGACTGGTACATCGCCATGAGAAATCCGGCGAGCTTCACGGGCTGTTCCGCGTGAGAAACTTTACGCAGGATGATGCACATCTGTTCATAACACCTGATCAGATCGATAAAGAGATACAGCATACCATAAACCTCTTTGATGAGGTTTACAACACGTTCGGCCTTTCCTATACAGCTGAGCTTTCAACGCGCCCTGAAAATTCTATGGGATCTGATGAGATATGGGAGAAGGCTACAGCCGCACTCCAGAATGCATTGGAGAATCGTGGCCTGGAATATGTCGTGAATGAAGGCGACGGCGCATTCTATGGTCCTAAGATTGATTTCCACCTGAGGGACTCCATTGGACGTACATGGCAGTGTGGTACGATCCAACTTGATATGCTGTTGCCGGAGAAGTTTGAACTTGAGTATACAGGCGAGGATGGAGAAAAGCATCGCCCAATCATGCTTCACCGTGTTGTCTATGGATCCTTGGAGCGTTTCATCGGAATCCTTATAGAAAACTATGCGGGAGCATTTCCAGTGTGGATGGCACCTGTGCAGGCTAAGGTGCTTCCGATTACAGATGGTCAGAGCGAATATGCGCATGAAGTATGGCAGAAGCTCTTTGACCTTGGTCTCAGGGTGGAGATGGATTTGCGCAACGAGAAGATCGGGTATAAGATTCGTGAATGCCAGGTCAAGAAGGTGCCGTACCAGCTCGTTGTTGGAGGCAAGGAAGCAGAGGAAGGTACTGTTTCTGTGAGAAAGTACGGTGAAAAGGTATCTGAGACGATGAAGCTCGATGATTTTATCAGCTATATTCAAGAAAAGATTGCATCAAAGGAAGAAAAGTATTGACAAAGCTTTGATGTCGTAGTAATATAGCAACGTATGAAGAAGAGAGCCGCCGCTTTCTCACCTGCGGGCTTCTGGTCCGTGAGGTAAATTCTTGGAATTGGCAAGAGGTGGCTTTGTGCCACCTCTTTTTCGTTTGTGTATATTAAACTGGAGGTGTGTTTTTATTAGCAGAGAATCTTTGAGGATAAATGGAGAAATCCATATCCGTGAGGTCCGTGTCACAAGTGCCACGGGAGAGCAGCTTGGTATCATGCCGACACGCGAAGCGATGCGCCTTGCAGAGGAGCAGCATCTTGATCTCGTAGAGGTTGCACCAAAGGCGCGTCCGCCAGTATGCCGTATCATGGACTTCGGAAAGTATCGCTATGAACAGCAGAAGCGTGAGAAAGAAGCCCGCAAAAAGCAAAAGGTTATTACCATCAAGGAAGTTAAGCTGCGTCCAAATATTGAACAGCATGATTATGAGGTGAAGCTCAAGCATGCAATGCGTTTCCTTGGTGAGGGTAACAAGGTCAAAGTGACGATTATGTTCCGCGGGCGCGAGCTGTCACATCCAGAGCTCGGACAGGAAATACTCGACCGGGTTGCTGAAGATCTGAAAGATTCGATTATTGTTGACCGCAAGCCAAAGCTTGAGGGCAGGAATATGATAATGATAGTCGCACCAAAGGCCGCATCCAAGAATGGCGGACAGAAGAAGGCACGCCAGGCAAAAGGTGATGCATAAATCAGAGGAGGAAACAATAATGCCTAAGATGAAGACACGCAGAGCTGCGGCAAAGCGTTTTAATGCTACTGGAACAGGTGAGTTCAAGCGCTTCAAGGCGTATAAGAGCCACATCCTTGAGAAGAAGAGCCCAAAGCGCAAGCGTAATCTCAGGAAGGCTGCTATTGCAGCAGATGCAGATTACAAACGTATCAAGAAGATGCTCCCGTACGCTTAACGATTAGGAGGTAACAAGAATGCCAAGAGTTAAGACCGGTGTTACAGCACACCGCCGCCATAAGAAGATTTTAAAGCTCGCAAAGGGCTATCGCGGATCCCGCAGCAAGCAGTTCAAGAAGGCAAATGAGACTGTTATGAAGGGTCTCTTCTACGCACGTCGTGACCGTCGTGCTAAGAAAGGCAATTTCCGCCGTCTTTGGATTGCACGTATCAATGCTGCAGCACGTATGAACGGTATTACGTATAGCCGTCTTGTCAATGGCCTTACAAAGGCTGGTGTTGAGGTCAATCGTAAGATGCTCGCCGACCTCGCTGTGACGGATGCTAATGCTTTTGCAAAGCTCGTCGCTGTCGCAAAGGAAAACCTGTAAGTATTATGAAAAGGCTGCAGATAGCAGCCTTTTTTTAGTATATGGAGAATCGTGATGGAGATAAGAAGGATAGAAAGTCCTACGAATCAAAGGGTCATACAAGCTACTAAACTGCATAAGAAGAAAGGACGCGAAGAACTAGGACGTTTTATCGCGGAGGGTGTAAGGCTGGCCGAGATGGCTGAGTCTTATGCAGAAGTTGATTATGTGTTCGTTACAGAGAAATGTATGGCGGGAGAGAGGGCAGACACATTGGTCAAGCGCTTTCTTGATAAGGAAGTACCAGTTTTTGTCGTCTCAGAGAATATATTGAGGAAGGTTACTGCGACCGATACACCACAAGGCATTGCAGCTATTGTGAAAATGAGAGATGAGGCGATGATGTCCGTTCTGGGAAATGACGGAAATCTTGCATGCATTGCCGTGCTAGATGGCGTTCAAGATCCGGGAAATGCTGGCACTGTGATACGCAATGCAGATGCCGCCGGATGCACAGGCGTGATATTCCTTAAAGGCTCAGTTGATCCATTTGGAGATAAAGTGGTGCGTTCATCAATGGGGTCTCTTTTTACAATACCTGTAATAAACGATGTTACGGTATGTGAGCTAAGAGATTTTGCATCTGAATATGGAATCCAGATATTTGCTTCTGCCTTGGATGAGAATGCAGAGGAGTATTTTTCTGCTAACCTTGCAGTTCCTGCACTTTTCGTTTTCGGTAATGAAGGGTCGGGCATATCATCTGATGTGCTCGAAGCGTCAGATCATATATTATATATACCTATGGCGGGACACGCAGAGTCACTTAATGTATCTGCAGCATCAGCTGTTATACTTTTTGAAGCACTGAAGGCTCGCATGAAATGATTATATGAGACTATGATTCATCCCAGACAAAATATACGGCGAGCGTACCTTTATCTATAGAGATATGTATACTATCCTCTACGGGGACATTGCTTACTGCGTCTGGATATGACTGATGAAGGATCGCATCGGTTAGAGGCCAGTATAATCCAGCACTAGTGACGCCTGTACATTCCTTGGTCATTGGGAGAAGTGAAATAGCCAATGGCTTTTGTATAATGTCGAATGATAGTGATTCACCATCATTAAGAAAAAAACAGGATTCCTTATCATCAGATATGCAGCCATTGAGCCCACTTGATGCAAATGAGAATATGGTGCTGAATGCGTGATCGAACCTGCCACCGAAAGCACCTGTGAGCAGGACCTGATAGTTTGGTGCAAGTTCCTTTGCTCTAATGAGTGCTATTTGAGTATCTGTGTAATCTTTCTTTGCAGGATACTCTTCCATTGGCACACCAAGGCCATGACCCCATTTCCAGGCGGCTCCGCTTGCACTGTCGCCGTCACCAATAATACGTGCTGGTGTAATGCATGCTGATTTACATATATCTATGCCGTGATCTGCAACCCATACGCTGGATCCATGCGCAGCGGATTTAAGCCAGTTGCTTTCTGGTGCTCTGCCACCTGCGATTATTGTCAAGTATCCTTCGGATGGAATATCTGATGAAACTATTACTTGGGGTAAATTGATTTTCATGTTACGACCTCCTTATTGCTAAGGATATCATTACAGTGTAGCACTTGCAAATCTTTTTAGAAAAATAAGCTTGTCAAGGCGATATTAAAAGTGCTACAATATCAAGGAGTGACGATGTACAGGATTATTAAATGCATTGCAGCAGGAGATGACATAGCATGTTAGATAATATTTTGAAAGATAAAGAGGAGCACATGCAGAAGACGGTATCTGCACTGAAAAAGGAACTGGCTTCACTTCGTGCAGGACGTGCTACCCCTGCGCTCCTTGATAAAGTAATGGTTGATTATTATGGGACGCCGACGCCGCTGAAGCAAGTTGCGAATATTTCCGTACCTGAAGCGCGTATGCTTTTGATACAGCCATGGGAAAAGTCTATAATACATGATATTGAAAAGGCTATAATGAAGGCAGATTTAGGGCTTTCGCCAAATTCGGATGGTGTAGCCATCAGACTTACAATACCACAACTTACTCAGGATCGTCGTAAGGAGCTTGTTAAGCAGGTTAGTAAGACGGCTGAGGAATCAAAGGTCGCAATCCGCAATATTCGTCGTGAAGCTAATGACGAAGTCAAGAAACTTGAGAAGGCCAAGGAAATCACTGAGGACGAGTCTAAGAAATGCCAGTCTGATGTTCAGAAATTGGTAGACAAATACATCAAGAATATCGATAAAGTAAAGGAAGACAAGGAAAAAGATCTGATGGAGGTCTGAAGCGGAAATGATTCCTGATGTGGTCGGTAGGCCGCTTATTGAAGCGGAGCAAGTCCTTAAGGCTGCAGATGTAAAGTACAGCTTGGTTCGTGCGCTTCCAACTAGGCATTTCTTTAAAACAGATGATGCCTGCTTATACGTCGTGAGACAGAAGCAGACTGATAAAAACTGCCTGGTGCTTACTATATGCGCCAGCATAAGGAAGGAGGTGCCATAACGTGGCTTATAAGATCGGCGATGATTGTATCTCATGCGGCTCCTGCGCGTCAACCTGTCCGGTGGGCGCTATTTCAGAAGGAGATACGCATTACGAGATCGACCCTGATGCTTGTGTAGAGTGCGGCTCCTGCGCTGCTGGATGTCCTGTACAGGCTATTTCAGCACCGGAGTGATGACGAAGGAGTCCTTCCTGGCAGTTCCGGGAGGGGCTTTCCTTTTTTAATATGAAAAATTGATCCTTTGGGGTCATGGGGAATATAGATATGCTGAAGAGATTATTCGGTGCTGCCGCCGTAAAAAAAGAGGCAGAGGCTTATCCTATATATAATGAGCTTGACCGCACCCGTCTGCCAAGGCATACGGCTATTATAATGGATGGCAATGGCCGGTGGGCGCAGAGGCAAGGGCTTTTGCGTACGGCAGGGCACAAGGCTGGTGTGGATACGTTGAAGCGTGTATTGAAGACGGCGATAGCTCTAGATCTTGAGGTCCTTACCGTGTATGCTTTCTCAACTGAAAATTGGAAGCGTCCGCATACAGAAGTGGATTTCATCATGAAACTTTTTTCTGAATACCTTGATAAAGAAGTACGTGAAATGAACGATGATGGTGTTCAGATACATTTTATAGGCCGTATATGGGAATTGTCTCCACTCCTTCAAAAAAAGATCCATGAAGCTGAAGATTTGATGAAAGATAATACAGGCGTTAAGTTTATCGTTGCGGTGAATTATGGCGGTCAGGATGAGATGACACGCGCTGTACAGAACATAGCAAAGCGTGTCAAAGATGGCGAAATTGATGTAGATTCGATAAATAATGAGGTCATAGAGTCCTCACTTGATACGGCTGGGCTTCCGCCAGTGGATTTTATGATAAGGACGAGCGGTGATTTGAGGCTTAGCAATTTTCTGCTGTGGCAAGCTGCTTATGCGGAATTTTGGTTTACGGATGTGAACTGGCCAGATTTCTCACCGCAGCATTTTATGGAGGCATTGTGTGATTTTACCAAACGGAAAAGAAGGTTTGGCGGATTGAAAAATGAGTGAGTGTATAAGGATGGTGTTCTTTTGATTACAAGAGTGATCACTGGTATCATCGGTATTGCTTTAGCAGCCGTAGTGATACAGACTGGGGGATGGGTATTTGCGGCGGCAATAGCGTTGCTGTCTGTAATCGGGTGGTTTGAATATGTACGTATGTTCAGACAGCACGGCGAGAGGGCTGCATTTATCCCTGGTGTAGTCATATTAATCCTTTTTTTGGGTATAGCTTTGCTAGGAAACAGCAGTGAGTTTATGGCTGTATGTATCCTCGGAGCATTAGTAATCATGTCAGGCAGCGTTATTTTCAGGGGATCCTTCAGTATTATTGATGCATCTATTACGCTAGCTGGTGTTATATATATAGGCGGGAGTTTCTCGTATCTTTTGATGCTGAGATTCATTGAGAGCGGTCAGCAGGTAACACCTCTTGGTATGATGTCTACGGGCAACGCCCTAGTGTGGATAGCTTTGATTGGTACATGGGCGAGTGACACGCTTGCATATTTTGCTGGATCAACACTTGGTGCTCATAAACTTTGCCCGTCAGTGAGTCCTAACAAGACATGGGAAGGATTTGCTGGAGGATTGGTCGGAACTATCATTTCGGTCATGCTTGTCGGAGGGTACTTCTTCGGATATGGGTTACCGGAGATGGCACTTCTTGGACTTTGCATTGCACTTGTTGCTACTCTCGGAGATCTTGTTGAATCTGTTATCAAAAGATATACCGGAATCAAAGATTCGGGCAATATAATACCAGGACATGGCGGAGTACTTGATAGATTTGACAGTGTTATGTTTAGCGTGCCTTTCGTCTATTATGCTTCGTTCATATCCGGTATATGGGGGTAACGATATGAAGAATCTTGCAGTGATGGGCTCTACGGGATCGATTGGCACGCAGACGCTTGATGTTGTCAGGAGAAATCCGGATGACTTTCATGTTTCCGTGCTGGCAGCAAATAAGAACGTAGATCTCATTGAAAAGCAGATCAATGAGTTTCATCCTGAACTGGCGGTCTTATCTGATGAAGGTGCAGCGAAGGAACTCGCCGGACGCATAACTTGTGGGACCAGGGTTGCTGGTGGCAGGCAAGCATTTATTGATGCTGCAGCTTATCCTGGTGCAGACCTGGTTGTTACAGCCATGATGGGATTCGCAGGACTTGAGCCTACGATGCGTGCGCTTGATGCTCACAAGGATATAGCATTGGCGAATAAGGAAACGCTTGTTGTCGCAGGAGAGCTTGTAATGAAGCGTGCTAAAGAGCAGGATGTTAAGATCCTGCCTGTAGACAGCGAGCACTGTGCTATTTTCCAATGCCTTGAAGGGGAAAAGCATGATACAGTAGAAAAGATAATCCTGACATGTTCAGGAGGTCCATTCCGCGGAAAAAAGAAGAATGAGCTTGAAAATGTCTCAATAAGGGACGTTCTTGCTCATCCGACATGGACGATGGGGAAGAAGATCACGGTCGATTCTGCCACACTCGTTAATAAGGGCTTTGAAGTGATAGAGGCTCATTGGCTTTATGATATGCCATATGACCGTATACAGGTTGTCGTTCATCCACAGAGTGTCGTACATTCTATGGTGCAGTACGATGATGGAGCTGTCATGGCTCAACTTGGTTCGCCGGATATGCGTCTTCCTATACAATACGCATTGACATATCCTGGGCGCAAGCCGTCAAACTTTGAAAGGCTTGATTTTTGGGATATGCATGACTTGACGTTCGAGAAACCAGATACGGATACATTCAGAGGTCTGGAGCTTGCATATGAAGCAGGACGTGAGGGAGGTACACGGCCGTGTGTACTGAATGCTGCAAATGAGGTAGCGGTTGCTGCGTTCCTGGCTGGGAGAATCGGATTCCTTGATATCTTCCGTATAATAGAGGATACGTTGTCGGCACGTACCAATCAAAATGATATTGATATGGAAGTATTGAAGCAGGAGGATGCATGGGCGCGTTCTTATGCAAGTCGTCTCGTGGAAAGGTGATTAGATGGTAGTTACTATACTGGCTGCGATTTTTGTGTTTGGCCTGCTGGTGCTCGTGCATGAAGCGGGACATTTCTTGACCGCTAAGATGACTGGAATGCGTGTAGATGAGTTTGCCATAGGCTTCGGGCCAAAGGTGCTCGAATTCCAGCATGGAGAGACGGTTTACTCTATACGTGCCTTGCCGCTCGGAGGCTTCAATAACATAGCTGGAATGGATCCAGATGACAAAGAGGCGGGTGATCGGGCTTTTAACGCCAAGCCAGTAGGTTCGCGATTGATTGTGATGCTTGCTGGTTCAGTCATGAATTTCGTGCTGCCAATATTTCTCTTTTTTGGTGTGTTCTTCTTTTCAGGAGTGTCTACGCCGGTGAATGAACCCGTATTGGGAGACGTCATAGCGGGGAAACCGGCAGATCAAGCGGGGCTTATTAAGGGAGATCGAATCATCAGCATCGATGGAAAGGAACTTTCCACCTGGGGCGATCTCGTGCAGACAGTATCCTCTGCCCAAGGTACACAGACTGTGGTATATGAGCGCGATGGTAATACGTTTGAGACAGAGATGACGCCGCATTATGATAAGAGCGCTGGAAGAGCTATGGTTGGCGTAATGTCCAGCGTGAATAAAGAATATCCAGGTCTTGTCAACTCTGCGTCTATGGCCGTTGAACGCACCGGTATAATCCTGTATAAGATGTGTGAGGCACTTTTGGGCATCATAACCGGCTCAGCGTCGGCAGAGCTTGCTGGACCTTTAGGCGTTGCACAAATGGCGGGAGAAGCAGCCAATATTGGAATTGTTTCATTGATAAATTTCACAGCACTCTTGAGTCTGAATCTTGGTATTATCAACCTGTTCCCTGTACCGGCACTGGATGGAGGACACTGTGTGACCCTCGTGCTTGAAGCCGTAAGAGGAAAACCACTTTCAAGCAAGGCACTATATTATACACAGTGTGTAGGTATAGCGCTTATCGTATTGCTGATGATTTATGCTACGAAGAGTGATATAGTCAGGATATTTTTCGGGTAAAGGAAGTGCAGTCGGATGATAAGCGTGAAACTGCCGCGCAAGAAGACACGGCAGATACATATAGGAGATATCCCTATCGGTGGCGGAGCACCGATATCAGTTCAGTCAATGACGAATACAAAGACGACTGATACAGAAGCAACCGTGTCTCAGATCAATGCACTTGCAGGTGCTGGCTGTGATATTGTGCGATTGGCCGTTCCAGATATGAGGGCGGCTGAGAATCTTGGCAATATCATACGTCGTGTGAATGTGCCTTTGGTGGCAGATATACATTTCGATTATAGGCTTGCTCTTGAGGCCATAGATCAAGGAATAGCATCGCTTAGGCTAAATCCGGGTAATATCGGTTCAGAGGATCGAGTAAGGAAAGTAGTTGAAAAGGCAAAGGCACATCGTATCCCGATAAGGATAGGTGTGAATGCAGGTTCACTTGATAAGGTGCTTCTTGAAAAATATGGCGGAGTGACGCCAGAAGCTCTTGTCGAATCAGCCATGCAGCATATCCGCATATTGGAATCGATGGATTTTTACGATATGAAGATTTCGCTGAAAGCGCATGATGTGCCTATGACTATTGCGGCATACAGACTTATGAGCGATACGGTTGATTATCCACTCCATCTTGGTATTACCGAGGCAGGGACGGCTAATACCGGCATCATAAAGTCTGCTGTTGGCATAGGGGCGCTTCTTGCAGAGGGAATAGGAGATACGTTCCGCATATCCCTCACAGGTGATCCTGTGACCGAGGTGAAGGTGGCCCGAGAGATACTCAAGGCTTTGGGTCTTAGGGCATATGGGGCCACGCTCGTATCTTGCCCGACCTGCGGCAGGACTGAGATAGATCTGCCGGCCATAGCAGCTCAAGTAGAGAAGAAATTATCTTCTGTCAAAAAGCCTATACAGGTAGCAGTCATGGGATGTGTGGTAAATGGGCCTGGTGAAGCGAGAGACGCTGATGTAGGTATCGCTGGGGGAAAGGGCGTTGGTCTCGTGTTCCGGAAGGGAGAGATCATACGTAAGGTTCCAGAAGGCGAACTCGTGGATGAACTTTTCAAAGAAATCGACCAGCTGTTGGCCGAATAAGTTTATGATATAAGGTGGGGTTTTATCTAATGCGTACAACGAATCTTTATGCGCCAACTCTGAGAGAGGCACCAGCTGGAGCTGATATACCGAGTCACAAGTTGATGATACGTGCGGGCATGATCCGTAAGGCAGCTGGCGGACTATATACTTATCTTCCGCTTGCATGGAGGACTATTCGTAAAATCGAGCAGATTATCCGTGAAGAGATGGACGCTGCCGGCGGCCAGGAATTCATGATGCCGATCATACAGCCAGCGGAGCTTTGGCAGGAGTCTGGACGATGGGAACGCTTCGGTGCAGAAATGCTGAAGGTGAAGGACCGTCATGGGAGAGAGTTCTGCTTTGGACCTACACATGAAGAGATGATAACCGATGTCGTCAGGAATGAGCTTCGTTCATATAAGCAACTTCCATGTATGCTGTATCAGATCCAGGATAAGTTCAGGGATGAGATTCGTCCACGGTTTGGACTGATGCGCAGCCGCGAGTTCATAATGAAGGATCTTTATTCTTTTGATAAGGACGATGCCGGAGCAGATATTTCATATCAGAAGATGTATGATGCATATACGAATATATTTACACGGTGCGGGTTCAATTTCAGACCGGTAGAAGCCGACAGCGGTGCTATCGGTGGTAATCATACACACGAGTTCACCGTCCTCGCAGAAAATGGTGAATCAGATATAGCATATTGTGAATCATGTGATTATGCTGCTAATGCAGAGAAGGCTGAACTATCTCCGATAGTGGCTGATAAGGAAGATATGCTGCCATTGGAGAAGGTATCTACTCCGGGGACAAATACGATCGATCTGTTATGTGATTTCATGAATGTATCGCAGGAAAAGACGATAAAGGCCGTTGCATTCCAGAATGAGAAGGATGAAGTCGTGCTGGCATTCGTGCGTGGAGATCATGATGTTAATGACGTGAAGCTCCAAAATGCAGTTGGGGCACTTGACCTTCGCATGGCAGATGATGATTCGATACGTGCAGCTGGTGGTGAGCCTGGATTTATGGGGCCTATCGGAATCAATAAGGGTACATATGTAGTAGTTGACTCGACCGTTATGAATATGTTTAATGCAGTAACGGGAGCCAATGAAAAGGATGTGCATTATAAGAACGTCAATCCATCGCGTGATTTCAGCGATGAAGGTATCATAGTCACAGATATACGCCTCATAAAAGAAGGCGATCCATGCCCGCACTGCGGCAAGCCTGTCAAAATGACACGTGGCATAGAGGTGGGGCAGGTGTTCAAGCTTGGCACAAAGTACAGCGAGGCACTGCATGCGACCTTCCTTGACGAAAATGGTAAGGAAAAGCCCCTTGTGATGGGATGCTATGGTATAGGTGTCGGAAGGACCATGGCAGCCGCAATTGAGCAGCATAATGATAAGGATGGCATCATCTGGCCTCGCGCAATCGCACCTTTCGAGGTCGTAGTAGTACCAGTAAATGCAAAGGTTCCGGAACAGCTGGAACTTGCAGAGCAGATTTATGATGGGCTCAAGGTAAAAGGCGTAGACGTGCTGCTTGATGATAGAAAAGAACGTGCAGGAGTGAAATTCAAAGACGCCGATCTCATCGGTTATCCACTACGTATCATCGTAGGACCTAAGGCGATCAATAATGACGATATTGAAATCAAGATCCGCAAGAGCGGAGAGATGATTCACCTAGGCAAGGATGAGTGTATCAAGAGAGTGCAGGAACTGTTGAAGACACTCTGATGAGAATACAGCCTGGTAAGTATTCGAAGATAAATAAGATATAGATAACAAAATCCCTCCACGACCCGTACGTTACTGACGGGTTATGGAGGGACTTTCATTTCAGATTTAAACGTTTCAGTTTGCAGCAGCGGCGTCTGCTACGACGTTAAGATCCTTCATAAGTGCATCTACATCTATGCCATGTGCGAGCGCACCCTGCTCGATATTCTCAAAATGCGCAGCAGCACAGCCGAGGCACCCCATACCTGAATTCATGAATACACCGACAGTATCTGGATACTTCTGAACGACATCGAGGATACTCATATCTTTTGTGATCTTCATTAGAAAAACCTCCGAATAGTGACTTGTTTTATTACTATTGATGATTGAATTATAGCATATTTGTCAAGCGTTCTTCGGTAACCTGGGTTACAAAGATGACAAGATTGGCAGTTGCTTTTTTAAATATTTAAGGGATATAATGTACCATAGTATTTTCTTGGGGGTGTAAGTTCTTTGCTAGAAGAGAAAAAAAACCAAATGGCTGTACGTGCAGCAGAATTATATTATTGTGAAGACCTTAGTCAGCAGCGTGTTGCAGAAGAGATGGGGATATCAAGACCGTCAGTGTCCAGGTTATTGCAGCGTGCAAAGGAAAAAGGATATGTGCACATACATGTAATGGGGCCACGTGAAGATGCAGCTAGGCTTTCTGCAAAGCTCAAGGAAAAATACGGGCTTAATCATGTGGAAATTGCAGCAGGTGCTGATGCATTGGGAAGGACTGCAGCAGAATATCTAGATACGTTGCTAAGGCCTGATACGATATTAGGACTTACATGGGGAAAGACGATGCTTCGCATTGCTGAGGCTTTGACGCCCAGACCGATACCGGGGATGACATTGGTACAACTCAAGGGCGGCATATCTCACGATAAAGGGCGCACCTATGCCGATGAAATACTTGCGAAATATACTGCGGCATATGGAGCAAAGCCTGTATCCATGCCATTACCGGTAATGTTTGATACAAAGGAAATACTTTCTATCATAAAGCAAGACAAGCATATACGTGATATATTTGAACTTGGAAGAAAAGCAGATATAGCGATTTTTACTGTTGGGACATTAACATATGATGCGCTGCTTTTCCAGCTGGGTTATATCGGAAAAACAGAACAGAAGGAATTACAGAAGAAGGCTGCAGGGGATATATGCTCAAGATTTTTTGATGCTGATGGAAAAATAGTTGCCCCGGAGCTGGATTCCAGGACGGTTGGAATAGACTTAGAATCACTGGGAAAGAAGAAGCATAGTATCCTTGCAGCGTGCGGAGCCGTGAAATTGACAGGTATAGATGCAGCACTTAGGGCGGGCTTTGCTAATGAACTAGTGACTGATGCTGACACGGCAGGAACACTGGTGATGATGTAGCTCCAAAATAAAATGAACAAAATGGTCATATGACTGTTTACAAAAAAGTTCACGTGGTGTTATACTACACATGAAGTTAAGGATGAGCCGTATGATGTTATGTCGTAGGCTCCGAATTAAAAGGAGTGCTGTATAATGAATCTCGCATCAATCGTCGATCATACTCTTCTTGCTACGGATGCAACACGCGCGGATATAGATCGTATCTGCAAAGAAGCGGATGAATATAGCTTCGCATCGGTTTGTGTCAGCCCTATCTGGGTTAAAGAGGCAGCTAAGGAATTAAAAGATAGTAAGGTTAATGTCTGCACTGTCATAGGCTTCCCACAGGGAGCTACACCGTCATCCGTAAAGGCATTTGAGACCAAGCAGGCTATAGAAGATGGCGCTGATGAAGTTGATATGGTAATAACGGTTGGCAAGCTGAAGGCTGGAGAATACGATGATGTTGAAAAGGACATCAAGGCCGTTGTTGATGCAGCAAATGGCAAACTTGTAAAAGTTATCATTGAGTGCTGCCTCTTGACTGATGACGAGAAGGTCAAGGCTTGTGAGCTTGCAAAGAAAGCTGGAGCTGATTTCGTTAAGACGTCCACAGGATTTTCAAAGTGGGGAGCGAAGCCAGAGGATGTTGCGTTGATGCGCAAGACTGTTGGCAAAGATATGGGAGTCAAGGCTTCTGGCGGCATACATACGAAGGAAGAAGCAGAGGCTATGGTGAATGCCGGCGCTAATAGAATTGGTGCAAGCCATGGCATGGAGTTCGTAGAAAAATAATAGAATAAATGGATGAGGAACTGCTGCATGTATGCAGCAGTTTTTTGTATATCATGTTGCACGCTTATAAGATGATGGGATATAATCAAATTAAGAAAAATATTTCATTGGTTTAGGAGATGATTTTTGTGTTTAAGAAATTGGCAGTTGTTGCGGCGTTGTCCGCTGTCTTGAATGTTTCCCCCGTGTTCGCAGAATATTCCAATGCGCCTCTGACAGATGCTGAGGTCACGAAATATGAAGAAGCGATGGTATATGTCAATGAGACATATACAATGGGCAAGGAGCATCCCTATAACAACCGTAACTTGAACCTGATTCAGAATACGATTGTCGGCTACAACAGCGACCGTCTGAATTACAAGGATGGCGTGCATGAGCGGTATGTCGGTGTAGCAAAGATTGCTCCGTATTATACTGGGATGTATACCGTCAACAGCATGAACGGTTACAGTATTTATTTCAGTCCTGACATTATTGATTTCTGCAA
>OMZT01000096.1 GCA_900315615.1 uncultured Veillonellaceae bacterium
GCTGATGAAGCATCTGTCTCTGCTGTGACAGGAGTCGAGCTCACAGATATTGAGAAAGATGCCCTGGGTGAGATAGGTAATATCTCCATGGGTAGTGCCGCAACAACATTATCCGTTCTGTTGGGACACAAAGTTTCGATTACGACACCATCTGTATCGTTGGATACAATGGAGTTCATAAAGAAACATTATCCTGTTCCTTACTTGATTGTTGAAGTCGGATATACCGTAGGTATTGATGGCAGCAATGTCTTGGCAATACAGGCACAGGACGCATCCATTATAGCAGACCTTATGATGGGTGGAGATGGTACAAAGCCTGAGATAGAGCTTAATGAAATCCATATGAGCGCTGTCGGCGAGGCTATGAACCAGATGATGGGATCTGTTGCAACATCTCTTTCTACGATGTTCAACAAGAAGATAGATATTTCGCCACCGAAAGTGAATCTGATTGATCTTGGAAATGAGGACAAGGTCACCGAGCTCTTCGAAAATGACGATCCTATCGTCAGGATATCGTTCCGCATGGAAGTAGATGGCCTGATTGATAGTGAGATCATGCAACTGCTTCCTGTAAATGTTGCACGGGAAATGGTTCAGTCAATGATGGGTGGCATGGGTGATGATAGCTCTGCAGAGCCGGAACCGACTCCGGCACCAGCGCCGACTCCAGCACCAGCTCCGGCACCAGCACCGGCACCGGCACCGGCACCAGCTCCGGCTCCACAGTCTGTAATGCCGCAGCAGCCGATGATGCAGCAGCCGGTGATGCAGCAACAGCCAATGATGCAGCAGCCAGTAATGCCGCAACAGCCGATGTATGGCTCTCATGTTGCTACCAACGTTCCTGTACAGCCGGCGCAATTCACGCCATTGTCATCGGAGCCTGTACAGGTAAATGAAGCAAATATAGGATTGATACTCGATGTTCCACTTGATGTTACAGTCGAGTTGGGACGTACGAAGAAGTCCATAAAGGATATTCTTGATCTTACGAATGGATCGATTGTCGAGCTTGATAAGCTTGCAGGAGAGCCTGTAGATATTCACATCAATGGCAAACTCCTTGCGAAAGGTGAGGTTGTTGTCATTGATGAGAATTTTGGAGTTCGTATTACCGATATAGTCAGTAAAGAGGAGCGTGCTGCAAGATTGCAGTAATGCTTCGCCTTATGAAGAAGAGACCGGCTATTGCAGCTGATACATCTTCAAATAAAAGGTTGAGAAATCAAGCCGGTTCATATATAATATACGTAGCTCGGCTGGTTTAAGCTGTATTGAAGACGAGGAGAGATGAAAATGGCAGTTAGAGTTTTGGTCGTTGATGACGCAGCTTTCATGAGAATGATGGTTAAAGATATCCTCACCAAGAATGGATATGAGGTTGTCGGCGAAGCTGAAAATGGCATGAAGGCACTTGAAAAGTACCAGGAACTCAAGCCTGATCTTACCACGATGGATATTACGATGCCTGAGATGGATGGTATAAGTGCTGTCAAGGAGATTAAGAAAATCGATCCAAATGCCAAGATCATTATGTGCAGTGCAATGGGTCAGCAGGCAATGGTCATTGAGGCCATTCAGGCAGGCGCACGTGACTTCATAGTCAAGCCGTTCCAGGCAGATCGTGTGCTTGAGGCTGTGCGTAAAGCAGTCGGCTGATGTCGGACAGGAGAAGACTGCTCCTGACGGCCGTTATATGCCTGCTCGTATTCGTAATCTTGCCGCCGCTTGGTTTTGCCGATGGCAATGCGAGCGGCGGTTATTTGTCTGAGTACAAGACGTCAGGACCACAGCCTACACAGATGTCATGGCTATCCACGCTTGCGTATCTTCTGAGCCTTCTCGTGGTATTCGGATTTGTCGTTGTAGCAGCATACTTCGTGTCCAAATTCATGAGTCAGCGGTTTGGCAGGGCGTCTGCAGCCCATGGGGGAAAGATGCTTGCACATCTTCCATTGGGGCCTAACCGTTCAGTATGTGTGGTGGAATTGGCTGGACGTGTAATGATGCTAGGTGTAACGGAGCATAGTATCAGTTATCTTGCCGAGATTACGGATCCGGAGGAGATCGCACGCCTGAGCTTGTCATCAGATGATACAAGCCTGAGCGCGATGGATGGTTTGTTTGGAAAGCAGATGGGATCGTTGGAGCAGATAGCTAGAAGCCTGCCATCTGTTTTTCGAAACCATAAGTAGGTTTTATGTAGGGGTAATAAAAGGAGTTGTGTAGACAGTGAGACTTAGATGGCCCGGAGGGCTTATTGTCTTTTGCGTGCTGTTCCTCATTGTTCTGCATGGAACTGCTTCAGCGGCTCCGATCATTCCAAATGTGAATATTGATGTCGGTACATCTGATAATCCGCAGGATGTGTCTGCAACTCTGCAGATTATGGCGGTACTCACTATATTGTCACTTGCACCGTCAATTTTAATTATGACGACGTCGTTTGTCAGGATTGTTGTTGTGCTGGGCTTTCTTAGGAATGCTCTTTCAACGCAGAACGTTCCTCCAAACCAGGTCGTCATAGCTTTATCATTATTCCTTACATTTTATATTATGGCGCCATACTGGAATACGGCAAATGAGCAAGGCATACAACCTTACCTTGCGGGTGAGATAACTCAGGAGGAAGCACTCGAGAAAACCGTTGCACCTGTTAGGGAGTTTATGTTCAGCCAGACAAGGGAATCAGACCTCGCTTTGTTTGTGAATCTGTCAGATGCAGAACGTCCTGAATCTCAGGAGGATGTGTCTACGATGACGCTCATACCAGCATTCATCATCAGTGAACTGAAGACGGCATTCCAAATAGGATTTATGATATACATTCCATTCATAGTGATAGACATGATTGTTGCAAGTACACTGATGTCTATGGGAATGATGATGCTGCCACCAGTCATGATATCGTTGCCATTCAAGATCTTACTGTTCGTTATGGTAGACGGCTGGCAGCTGCTGATCAAATCATTGGTTGTAAGCTTTAAGTAGAAATGCAGGGAGTTGATCCATATGTCAGGAGATCTGGTTATACAGCTCGGACAACAGGCACTTATGATCGTGCTGCTTGTATCAGCACCGATGCTTGGACTTGGTCTTCTGGTTGGACTGGCAGTCAGTGTATTCCAGGCAACGACTTCAATACAGGAACAGACGTTGGCGTTCATACCAAAGATTATAGCGGTTTTCGTTGCAATATTGATATTTGGACCTTGGATGCTAAGGATTATGACTGAGTACGTTACGAATATATTCGTTAATCTTCCACTTTATATAGGCTGATCAGGGGCGGGGATAAATCTTGGATTTCTTTGATTTGCTGCAGAATCATGCGGCAGTTTTCCTGTTGCTTCTGACCCGTGTAAGTGGCATTTTCATTATGTCGCCTTTTTTTGGCAGCCTCAGCATACCTATGTATATTCGTGCCGGTGCTGCATTCATATTTTCAATAGTCCTTTTTCCTGTTATAGACGGCTTTGCGGAGATAGAAGCCCCGCAAAGCCTCCTGCTGTATACAGGGGATGTACTGTGTGAGCTTTTTATAGGATGGCTTATCGGTCTTGTGGCATATATTTCTTTTTCAGCCATACATATGGCTGGTAAGATTATGGATATGCAGGTAGGCTTTGCAATCGTTAATGTTATGGATCCTACGTCGGGGCAGCAGATACCGCTTATAGGAAGTTTCCTCTATAATCTCACATTGATTGTTTTCTTGGTTACGAATGGTCATCACGTTCTTATTGAAGCGTTGGTTGATAGCTTTCATACGGTTCCACTGCTTCAGATGACTATGAATCCAGCATTATCTGAGCTTATTGCAGGTTTCACGGCCAGTATATTTGTTACTGGTATGAAGATAGCAATGCCTGTGACATTCGCAATCCTTATGACGAATGTCGGTCTGGGTATATTAGCGCGTACGATGCCGCAGCTGAATATCTTTGTTGTGGGCATACCGATGCAGATCGTCATAGGCTTGTTCACACTGATGATGGTCATGCCTTTCTATGTTATTTTCCTGGATGTGATGTTCAATGAAATGTATGGGAATATTTCCATGGCGCTTCAAGCATTGCAATAGCAATGTATACAGGTTTGACCTGCAGCTTTTTGCTGGTGAGAAGACAGAGGAACCAACAGCAAAGCGACGTTCTGATGCAAGAAACAAGGGTCAGGTCGCTAAAAGCCAGGAACTCAGCGGTGCATTCGTTTTACTGACAGGATTTTTTGTGTTGCGGATTCTGTGGGAAAGCGCGTATAGTGAGATCATGGCATATAGTACATACATATTCTCACATTTGCAGCAACCTCTTGATACAGAGTCAGTCATGAATTTGTTTATCGGGATTGTAGTAGTCCTTATGAAGACCGCATTCCCAATCATGTTCGCTATTATGATAGTAGGTCTTGGTATTAATCTTCTTCAGGTAGGTATAAATTTTACAACGGAGCCATTGGCTTTCAAACTAGAGAACTTGAATCCTATAAATGGCATGGGGAGGATTTTTTCTAAGCGTTCTCTTGTCGAATTGATAAAGTCGATGATAAAGATTGCCATCATTGGTACATTCCTGTATCAATATATGCAGGAAGAAATTATGCAGATGCCGAAATTCATTTACTATGATCTACGTACAGGTCTTGCAGAGATGGCAGGGATAATTTTCTCGTTGGCATTTAAGATATGCATTGTATATTTGATACTTGCTATATTTGATTTTGCGTATCAAAAATGGCAGACGACGCAAGATTTGAAAATGAGTAAAGATGATGTAAAAGAAGAGTTCAAGCAAACAGAAGGAGATCCGCAGATCAAGGGGAAAATTCGTCAGAAGCAGCGTCAGATGTCCATGCAGCGTATGATGCAGGAGGTGCCTCAGGCTGATGTTATCGTAACAAACCCTACACATTATGCGGTTGCTCTGCGCTATGAGCAGGGCATGACGGCACCGGAGGTCGTTGCCAAAGGAAAAAATATCGTGGCGCAGCGTATAAAGGAAATAGCGAGACAGTATGGTGTTACAATAGTAGAGAATCGTCCGCTTGCTCGGGCACTTTATGCGATGGTAGATGTAGGCGGAATTGTACCACAGGAGCTTTACAAAGCTGTTGCTGAGGTATTGGCATACGTGTATCGATTGAAACGTCGCACAGCATAAAACATTACCAGTAATTTATAGATAGGAGCATTGATATGGCAGTACCTGCAGCCGTAGCAAAAAACGGCTTCATAAAAAAATACAGCGATGTCATAGTAGCTGTGGCCATCATCATGGTTGTCGTGATGATGATCATTCCGCTGCCTACGGCACTGCTGGATTTGCTTCTGTGCATGAATATTACACTGGCGTTAGTCGTTGTGATGGTGTCGATATATAATGAAGAAGCGTTAGATATATCGGTGTTCCCATCGCTTTTACTACTTACAACTTTGTTCAGGCTTGCGCTGAATGTATCATCTACGAGACTGATATTGCTCAATGGTTATGCAGGAGAAGTCATAATGGCGTTTGGCAACTTCGTTGTCGGAGGAAATCCTGTCATTGGATTTATCATTTTCGTAATTTTGATCATCATTCAGTTTATCGTTATCACGAAAGGCGCAGAACGTGTTGCAGAGGTTTCTGCAAGGTTCACGTTGGATGCAATGCCTGGTAAGCAGATGTCAATAGATGCGGACTTGAACCAGGGAGCAATTACTGATGAAGAGGCGAAGCGTCGCCGTGAGAAAATTCAGCGTGAAGCGGATTTCTTCGGCGCTATGGATGGTGCTAGTAAGTTCGTCAAGGGAGATGCGGTAGCAGCTATAATAATCATCCTCATAAATATTACTGGTGGATTCATCATAGGAATGGTTCAGAGGAATCTTTCAGTGCTTCAGGCTTTGCAGACATATACATTGCTTACAGTTGGTGAAGGACTGGTCAATCAGATACCTGCACTCATGATATCGACAGCGACAGGTATAATCGTAACGAGATCTGCTTCCGAGGGAGATCTTGGTCATGACCTCGTTGGACAGTTGTTTAATAAGTCACGCGTATTCTTCATAGTAGGCGGAGTGTTGTTTGCTTTTGCGCTTGTGCCTGGACTACCGACTATCCCATTTATGCTCATCGGTTCTGCCGTTCTTTTCATAGCTTACAATCTGCGGAAAAAAGAAAAAGCGGAAGAAGCTCCACCAGTGCAGGCATCAAAGAAGCATGAGGCTGCAAAAAAGGCAGCTACCAAGCCAGAAAATATTATCTCGCTTTTGCAAGTCGATCCGATGGAACTTGAAATTGGTTATAGCCTGATTCCTTTGGTTGATACAGGACAGGGCGGGGATCTGCTCGATCGTATCGTCATGATCAGACGTCAGTGCGCGTTGGAGTTGGGTCTTGTTGTGCCAACTATACGTATAAGGGATAATATTCAGATAAAGCCGAATGCATATATCATAAAACTGAAAGGTGTTGAAATCGCACGTGGCGAATTGATGCTCGACCATTATTTGGCGATGAATTCAGGTACTGTTTTTGAGGAAATGCATGGCATAGAGACCGTGGAGCCTGCATTTGGACTGCCAGCCCTGTGGATTACTGAGGAACAGCGCGAGCAGGCAGAGCTGAATGGATATACGGTTGTAGATGCTGTATCAGTACTTGCAACGCATTTGACAGAAGTTATTAAGGAACATGCAGCCGAAATACTCGGCAGGCAGGAGACCCAGAATCTCGTTGATAACCTGCATAAGTCGAATGGTGCGCTTGTCGATGAGGTCGTTCCGGCTTTGCTCAATATTGGCGAAGTCCAAAAAGTGCTTGCAAATCTCTTGCGTGAAAGGATTTCCATCAGGGATATGGAGACCATATTCGAAGTGCTAGACGATTATGCTCGTGCTACGAAGGATCCGGAAATACTTACAGAGTATGTCCGTCACGCAATGTCCAGACAGATCACACAGCAATATGTTCAGGATAATGTACTGCCGTGCATTACACTCGATCCAGCTCTTGAGAATCGCATCGTTGGCGGAGTACAGCGTACAGATAGAGGATCTTATGTAAGTCTGGATCCGGATACGATGAGAAAGCTGCTTACATCACTTGAAGCTGCTTTACCAAAGCTCACAGATATGGGTTATCAGCCGGTTGTACTAACAAGCCCAGCAACTAGGCTTTATTTCATGAAACTTGTGGAAAGATCGGTACCAGGCATAATAGTACTTTCGCATGCAGAGATTGATCCAAGTGTGGAAATACAGATCCTCGGGGTGGTGAAAATATAATTGCGTATAAAAGTATATAAGGCTTCTTCGATGAAGGAAGCTATGGACATGGTGAAGGAAGAACTGGGAATAGACGCAGTGATCCTTCATACGAAAAAATACAAAAAAGGCGGTTTTTTCGGTGTGAACGGCAAGGATGTTGTCGAAGTGACCGCAGCAGTAGAGGATGAGGTGAAGAAGCCGGTGAAGCAAAAGCCCGTTTTTCCGGTTATGCCAAAAAATGTTTTGAATAGATATAAAGGTACAACAAACGCTCCACTTGTTGACCCGGCAATATGGGGAGATAATGCTGGTATCCCAGAAAACAGCTTGCAGCAAGGACAACTGGTGGAACAGCAGTCTATGCAGCAGGCTATACCGCAACAGCATCAGTATATGCAGCAGGTGGTACCGCAAGGAATACAGCAGCAGCCGATGCAGCGCCAATCCGTGCCACAGAGCATGGGACCGCAGGCAATACAGCCACAATCTATGCAGCAGGCTATAACGGAGAGCGTACAGCGGCAGCCGATGCAGCAGCCTATGCCGCAGGTGATACAGCCACAGTCTATGCAGCAAGCTATGCCGCAGGGTCTACAACAGCAGCAGGTGCAGCAAGCTATGCCGCAGGGCGTACAACAGCAGCCGATAAAGCAGCCTACGCCTCAATTTATGTCACAGGACATGCAGCCGCAGATTGCTCAACAAGAGGAAATACAGCCGCTGACAGCACAGCAGGATATCCATGATGATAAGATACAGAAAGCTCAAGCGGATACCACGATATATTCTCAGGAAGCACATGATGAGGAACCTGATTCGGCGGATTCATCCGCAGAAGAAAATGTAAGTGATACTGATGGCAGTACGTCCGATAGCGAAAATAAGCGGATTAGACAGCTTGAAGATGAGCTTATCCAGATGAAAACACTTTTAGCACAGGTTATGAGTAGCTCACCTGAGCAAGAGAAAGAGACAGTATCTATGCAGGATGCCCTAAGAGCTCAGGATATAGATGATGATATCATAACAGATATGATAAGGCGTATGCCGCCAGAAGCTGTAATGGGAGATAAGGATGCTCCAGAAGCTGCTAAGGCATTGAAAGGATATCTGTTTAGAGCACTCAGGTTACAAGAAGGCATAATCTTGCGTAAAGATAATAAGCCTAAGATTGTCGCTCTAATAGGTGCTACAGGTGTTGGTAAGACAACTACGCTCGCTAAGATTGCCGCACGTTTTGTGCTAGAGCAGGGGGTGTCAGCAGCTCTCATTACGGCTGATACATATAGGATATCTGCAGTTGAGCAGTTGAAGACATATTCGGATATTATAGGACTTCCTCTAGAAATCGTTTATGCACCTGATGAACTGAAGGACGCGATCCGCAAGCATCGTGATAAGCAGCTGATTTTGATAGATACAGCCGGACGCAGTCAGCATAACGAATCGCAGATGAAGGAGTTAAGAGATTTCCTTGCGGCTGAAGAAGGTATAGAACGTCATCTTGTGCTTAGTGCTACTACTAAAAACAGGGATGCGATGGATATACTAGGCAAATTCTCGGAATGCAGGCCAGACCATATCATATTTACAAAAACTGATGAGACAGCTAGTCTCGGGCTGATAGTGAACCTGCTATCCAAATCGCGGGCATCGTTATCATATCTGACGACCGGGCAAAGCGTGCCAGACGATATATTCCCTGCAAGAGCTGACACACTTGCAGGTTTGTTGCTGCGTTGAGGGGTGTGGGAAATATGGAAGATCAGGCATCAAATCTCAGACGCCTTGTTGAAGATATGGATGTTTCCGGCAGTGACAGCACTAGCGCTTATGGCGTGGAAAATGAAACAATTGAGAATGTTGTGCAGGATAATTCGTCCGCTATGGCGAAAGTCATAGCTGTAACAAGCGGCAAAGGTGGAGTCGGAAAGACCAATATTTCACTCAATCTTGCGATAGCATTGGCAGAGGCAGGTAAGCGAGTGCTTCTTATTGATGCGGATGTCGGTATGGCGAATGTGGATGTGCTCATAGGAGAGCGCCCAAGATATACTATGCATGACTTTATGCGTGAGGATATCGATCCGAAAGATGTACTACAGCATGGACCTTCCGGAATAAGATATATATCCGGTGGTTCTGGGCTTGAGCATCTGCAGGACTTTGAACATACGAGCAGGGCGCGCCTGGCTCAGAAACTCACTACTTGTGGTGAGGGCGCAGATTATATAATCGTAGATACCGGAGCAGGGATTTCCGACAGCGTCATGGATTTTGTCCTTTTTGCTGATGAGGTTCTTCTTGTTACTACACCGGAGCCAACGTCAATCACCGATGCATATGCAATGATAAAGGCATACAGCATGTACGCAGAAAACAAGAACCTGCAAGTTATCGTGAACCGTGTTTATGATGACTCTGAGAGTAGAGACGTCCTTAATAAGCTCAAGCATACGGCGGGAAGATTCCTTGGGATTGATGTTGGATGCTTAGGATGGGTATATGAGGATAGCCATATCAGGAAGGCTGTGCGTATGCAGAAACCTTTATTGATAGCCTTCCCGGATACATCCTCCGCCAAATGCATACGATCGATAGCTGTATCTGTCGATACGGGTCATCCTGGAGAGATAACAGTGGGATGGCGTACGTTCTTGAGAAAGTTATTTCACTTTGCTGCTCATACAGGAAGCTGATTTTCTTTATAAAGGGAGGGGAGTTCAATGGCTTTCACTGGTACAGAGATGCTTAAAGCAGATAAAGTCCTGACAGTGGGACAGAGAATGGAATTCTTCCTTTCCAATGGGGAGGAACAGTATTCGAGCCGCATAGAAGATATCATGGACGATAAGCTAATTGTTGCGATGCCGTTTGACAGTAAATTGAGGCCTATTATTCCCGCAAAAGGAGAAACGCTTTATGGCCGAGCGATAGGTAAGGGATGCAGATACAGGCTCTGTACAGTTTTTATAGATAAGAAAGCTGAGCCGATACCGGTATGGATTATCACAAAGCCAGATATGGTCGAAAAGATGCAAAGCCGTTCATATCATCGTGTTAGGAAATCCCTTCCTGTAA
>OMZT01000016.1 GCA_900315615.1 uncultured Veillonellaceae bacterium
ATTTGCCCTCGTATACAGCACCAGCCTTCAATGTAGGCCATACATATTCTTCAAGAAACTCCTTCGTAAGGTCTTCTATATACACTTTAGAAGCTCCAGAAGCAAGTGCCTTATCATGTACTGCGTTCAGCTCATCGCCCTGTCCAATATCAGCGCAGACAGCAATAACTTCACATCCATAGTTTTCCTTCAGCCAAGGGATGATTACTGATGTATCAAGTCCACCAGAGTATGCCAATACAACCTTGTTAAACTTTTTCTTTGCCATTAGAATCTCTCCTTTTTATTCAAATAGATTAATCAATATCTCCCATAAGAAGTGCCATAATCGCTTTCTGTGTATGCAGGCGATTTTCTGCCTCGTCAAAAATCACAGGAGCAAAATGCTCAAATACGTCTTCTGTGATCTCCTCTCCACGGTAAGCTGGCAGGCAATGCATGACTATGACACGCTTATCAGCATGGGATAACAGTTCTTTGTTTACCTGATATGGTGCAAAGATTTTCTTTCGTTCCTCATGCTCTGACTCCTGCCCCATACTTGCCCATGTGTCAGTTACGACGATATCAGCATCTTTGACTGCCTCTGCAGGATCTGTTACAAGCTTTATTGATGCACCAGTTGCTTTTGCATCCTCAATAGCATTCTTAGTAACTTCTGCATCAGGCTTATAATCCTCAGGGGTTGCAGCAACGAACTCCATCCCCGCCTTAGCACCTCCATACATATATGAGTTCGTCATGTTGTTTCCATCACCCACATATGCCATCTTCAAGCCTTTCAGGTTCTTGCCCTTGTACTCACGGATGGTCAGCAAGTCTGTAAGCACCTGACATGGATGAAGTAGGTCTGTCAATGCATTTATGACAGGTATATCAGCATATTTGGCGAGTTCAACGACGCGGTCATGTCCGTATGTGCGTATCATTATACCGTCAAGATATCTTGATAAAACCCTTGCCGTATCTTTTATCGGCTCGCCACGCCCTAGCTGAAGATCACGATTTGAAAGGAATAACGCCTGTCCACCAAGCTGATACATACCAGTTTCAAACGATACTCTTGTCCTAGTCGATGACTTTTCAAAAATCATACCCAAAGTTTTTCCTTCCAGGATATGATGCTCCATGCCAGTTTTCTGCATCACTTTAAGTTCTGATGCAAGCTCTAGTATTTCATCGACTTCATCGACTGAAAGATCATGAATCGATAGGAGGTCCTTACCTTGTAGCAACTGAATCCCTCTTTCCATTACAAATTCGCAGCCAGAACAGGGTCGAGGATATCAACCAGTTCGTCTACATTTTCTTTCGTTATAATGAGCGGTGGAATGAAACGTAACACATTTCCAGCTGTACAGTTGATAATAGCTCCACGCTCCATGCATTCGTTTACAATCGCACGTCCTGGTTTTGAGAGCTCTGCACCAAGGATCAAACCTTCACCGCGTACTTCCTTGATTAAGGAAGGATATTTATCTTTTAGGTCTATAAGCTTCTGCTTGAAATATACGCCAGTTTCTTTAACATTGTTAAGGAAATCATTAGTAGGAATCGTATCTAATACAACGTTGGCAGCTGCACAAGCTAATGGGTTGCCACCAAATGTTGTGCCATGATCTCCAGGCTCAAAAGCCTTTGCCACGTCATCTGTCACGATGAAAGCTCCAATCGGTACTCCACCTGCAAGTCCTTTTGCAAGAGTCACTATATCAGGCTTTACATCGTAATGCTGATAGGCGAAGAAGTCACCAGTCCTGCCCATACCACACTGCACTTCATCAAATATAAGCAAAGCCTTATGCCTATCACAGAGATCACGTACTTTTTGGAGATATCCATCATTGGGGACATGTACTCCGCCTTCACCCTGTATGGGCTCCAACATAACAGCACATGTCTTTTTACTCATCATTGCTTCAAGCTCATCAATATCATTGTAATGAACATAGTCAAAACCACCTGGCAATGGTCCTAAATCCTGCTGATAATGAGGCTGACCTGTTGCGGTCAACGTTGCAAGCGTCCTTCCATGGAAGCTGTCCCACATAGATATGATCTGGTACTTATCATGAGATATATGATGCGCATATTTCCTTGCGATCTTTATGGCACCCTCATTAGCTTCGGCACCGGAGTTTCCGAAAAATGCTTTATCTAGGCCAGATATATTCACCAGCTTTGCTGCAGCGTCTGCCTGAGCCTGAGTATAATACAGGTTCGAGCAGTGCATGACTTTAGCAGCCTGCTCAGACACGGCATCGACAAGCGGCTTATAATGATAGCCTAGCACGTTTACAGCGATGCCTGCCAGAAAGTCTATATATTTTTTTCCGTTGTTATCAAAGAGATAAACTCCATCGCCATGATCTATAACTATGCTATAGCGTGAAAATACATGAAGATAATCATTTTTATCCTTAGCAAATATCTCTTCATCTGTTTCTTTTTTCATCATACCACTCCTTTCATAACAGTTATGCTTACTGTATTACCTGAGTGCCGATTCCGCTCGATGTAAAGAGCTCAAGTATTATTGAGTGCTCAAGCCTGCCATCAATGATATGTGCTTTATGCGTGCCAGCGCCAATAGCACGAAGACATGCTTCTATTTTGGGTATCATGCCACCGGCAATCGTACCATCTTTTATATAGTTTCTTGCTTTATCTGCAGTTAACGTATCAATAAATGTCGTCTTATCATTGAAGTCCTTGTAGACGCCTTCAACATCTGTCAGCAGCAGAAGTTTCTCTGCATTTAATGCGCCCGCAATCTCCGCTGCGACATAATCGGCATTAATGTTATAGCTTTCGCCATCCTCGCCAACTCCAATAGGTGCTATTACTGGCACATATCCATCGTGTATGAGATCTCTCAATATACTTATGTCGATATGATCTACTTCACCAACATAGCCTATATCGACCTTTTCCTTTGAAGATCCTTCATAAACTGTAGCAAGCTTCTTACGTGCATGTATGAGGCCAGCATCCTTCCCTGAAAGTCCTACTGCTTTTACTCCACTTCTGTTCAGAAGATTTACGATTTCAGAATTCACCTTTCCATCAAGCACCATTTCGGCTATTTCTACAGTTTCCTCATCTGTTACACGAAGTCCGTTTACAAATTCGGATTCCTTGCCCACTTTTTTTAGGAATCCTGTTATATCAGGACCACCACCATGTATGATGACGGGGCATATGCCTACGTATTTCATAAGCGTAATATCTTCCATGACATCATGTTTCAGATCTTCGCTTACCATTGCATTTCCACCGTATTTAATGACAATGGTCTTTCCGTAGAATTCTTTTATATATGGGAGCGCTTCAACAAGTATGGCAGCTCTGTCTTTTGCATCGAACATACTAATCACCAATCTCAGATCAGGTGTGATACTCACCGTTTATCTTCACATATTCATATGAGAAATCACATGTCCACACCGTCGCCTTACCACCATCATGACCAAGATTTACATCAATGACGATATCATGCTGTGACATGACCTCACGCAGCTTTTCTGCATCGAAATCTACTCCTACTCCACCTTTATATACGGTTATTCCGCCAAATGCCACCGAAGCTTCTTCCGGCTTAAAAGATACGCCAGAATACCCTGCCGCACAAATCACGCGTCCCCAGTTCGGGTCTTCTCCGAAGAAGGCGGTCTTTACCAGTGGTGAATTTGCAATGCTCATTGCTGTTTTTTTTGCATCGGCAAAGTCCTTCGTTCCAGTAACATTTACGGTAAGGAATTTTGTCGCTCCCTCACCATCCGAGGCGATGCGCTTTGCCATTCCAGTGCAAATCTCATGCAGTGTATCATAGAATGTCTTGTAGTCTTCATCTTCTGATGTTATCTTGTCGTTACCAGCCTCACCGTTTGCCATTACAATGACCATGTCATTGGTACTCATATCGCCGTCAACAGAAATCATATTGAATGTTTCCTCAACGATGGAGCTCAGTGCTTTTTGCAATAACTTTTGATCTATGGAAACATCTGTCGTAATGAAGCAAAGCATGGTGGCCATGTTAGGTTGTATCATGCCTGATCCCTTTGCGATAGCACCAAAGCGTACATTATGTCCCCCAATTGCAATCTCTGTAGAGCAGGCCTTGGAATATGTATCCGTTGTTATGATTGCATTGCCTGCGTCCTCACTTCCATTTGGAGAAAGCTTTGAAACAGCATCCTTTATGCCGCTCTCAACTTTATCCATTGGAAGCTGTACGCCTATAACGCCGGTGGATCCTATAATCACATCATCCGCGCTGCATCCTAATGCTGCGGCCGCTATTTCCTGCTCTTTCTTAGAATTCATCATTCCCATTTCGCCAGTACATGCATTTGCGCACCCGGCATTTGCGACTATCGCGTGAGCTGTTCCCGTTTTTACGACATCTTTGGATACATACACCGGTGCAGCAGCCACAACATTCTGCGTGAATGTTCCAGCTACGGCAGCTTCTTTATCAGTGTATATCACTGCAACATCAAGGTTACCACTTTTCTTTATACCAGCTTTGACACCAGCTGCTACGAATCCGCGTGGGAAAGTGACCCCCGCTTTTACATCCTTTTCCTCAAACATGTATTTTCCCCCTGTAACTTATGGATAAATTGGAGCAAAATCCAATCCTGTTTTTTCATCAAATCCACATGCGATGTTGAAATTCTGAACAGCCTGTCCAGCAGCGCCCTTTACAAGATTATCTATTGCGGATAGTGCGATGACGCGTCCAGTTCGTTCATCAATATGCCATCCAATATCGCAGAAGTTTGAACCACGTACCCATTTAGTCTCTGGATATGCTCCACGACCACGCAGTCTGATAAAATGCTCATTCATATAGAGGTTATTATAAGCTTCATCAACATCATCAGCGTGAACTCCAGGCTTCAGCGATGCATAGCATGTAGCTAATATACCTCTGGACATAGGTACCAGATGTGGCGTAAAATTCAGTGTGCATTTTTCACCAGATAGTGCACTAACCGCCTGCTCTATTTCTGGGGTATGTCTATGATGTGCAACATTGTAAGCAGCAAAACTATCGTACATATCCGGAAAGTGCGTCTGCTGCTTTATTCCTCTACCAGCTCCAGATGTACCAGATTTGGCATCTACGATTATCGTATTGACGTCGATTAAATGCTCTTTGGCCAGCGGTGCAAGTGCGAGTATGCTGGCAGTCGTATAACAGCCTGCATTGCCGATGATTTTCGCGTTTCGAATTTTATCGCGGCATAGCTCCGCAAGCCCATAGACTCTTTTAGCATTTTTATGAGTATGAGGCACCTTGTACCATGTTTCATATATGCTAGTATCGCTGAACCTATAGTCGGCTCCAAGGTCTATGATACGCACCGGCAATCCTTCGAGAGCCTTGCCCACTGCCATCGCATGACCATGGGGCAGACCAATGAAAACAAAATCACTATCTTTTCCTATGTTGACAATGTCTTTCATGCTCTCAAGCTTCAAATCGTATATCCCGTCAAGGTGTGGATATATAGCTGATATCGGCTCTTCAGTATGGCTCTCTGATGTGATATGCACGACTTCAGCTTGTGGATGACCATACAGAATCCGTAAAAGCTCTGCACCAGCATATCCGGTAGCTCCGATAATACTGACTTTCATGCTATGCCTCCTCACATATTAATCAAATGTACATACTACGTATATATACTACAAAATTCGCTGTAATCCTGTATACTTTTGTATGTTTATAATTATACACCTTTTATGTATAAAATTGCAAGTAAAAAACATAAATATATATTTTATATTGAGTTCTGGCTAGTTTACTATAAATCACGCGCTTTTTTATTCATTGCTTTTATCAAATAGCTTTTATATAATGAAACGAAATGATGGGCTCATAAATAGCTAATCACACCATCGATTTTGATCACTGTTTTGATTGGCGAATGACAAAAATCACCGCGATGAGATGACGCGGTAATTGAGTTAGCTAGGCGTATTATATGGATTGATATGGAGGTCACACATGCGCAAAAAACGCAGTAAATTCAGACTGAAGCTGATACTTCTAGCTGCAATATGTGCGGCTTTGGTATTTGCAAAACAACCTGATAATGCGGTATCAGATTCGGGGAAGGCTAGCGGTCTGTCTGCAGTAAAGACATATGCGGGACAAATCATTGAAGGTGGTGCTTCATATGTATCGTTATCTGTGAAAAAAGATGAAGAGAAATCCACCGAAACTAAAAAAACTGATGGCAGAGATAATCATTCACCTGGTCTCATTGACAGGCTGAAACGAATAATATATATACGTGAGGCAGCCCGCTCTGCAGTCCCAGCCGAACGATACGTAAAAATAGAAAATATACCTCTATCACTGCAACATGCTTTCATAGCAGTTGAGGACAGGCGGTTTTATGAGCACCACGGCTTCGATCCCAATGGCATTGCACGTGCAATACTTGTAAATCTACAATATGGTGATATAGAGGAAGGTGCCAGTACGATTACGCAGCAACTGGTAAAGAACCTTTTTCTTTCTCATGAGCAGACGTTTGGACGCAAGATTGAAGAATTGATACTGTCTGTTGATATAGAATTGCATTTCTCCAAAGATGAAATATTGGAGCTTTACCTGAATTCTATATATTTCGGATCAGGATATACAGGTATATATGCTGCGTCTGAAGGCTATTTCGGTAAGGAGCCTCATAAATTGGAACTTCCAGAAGCCGCTATGCTCGCTGGAGTACCCAATGCACCATCGCTATATTCTCCATACGTCGATTTCATCGCAGCGAAGAATCGTCAGATTATCGTATTAGATGCAATGGAAAAGAACGGATATATCGATGAACGGCTTGCTGAAGATGCTCGTATTGCTCCAATCATTTTGGCAAAGACTAGATAATACCAAAAATCCTCCATAAGCTAGCTCTCTGGTGTGCTCCATCTTTGAGAGACAGTGAAATAAAAATCACTGTTACATCATGGAAGAAGCATATCACCCATCTAGTCTATGGAGGATTCTCTATTCATTGTTTGAGATCTTATTTTTTCTTAGCAGCTTTCTTCTTCTGTTCGGAGATCGCATGACCGAGGTTATTGTAAAACTCCTCGGTGTACGCCTTACATGTACGTAGATCCGTGTAATCAGAGCTTTCGGATATGATTTCATATGTATATAGTAACTCATTCGTTCCTGCACGATATACATCATAGAAGAATACGGTAGGGCTGCTTCCATTTGCCACTAATGTAACCACATATGCATCTGCACAGATAGCAACATTCTTGCGAAATTCATCAGCTGCTTTACGCTGGTTTAAATTGGATATATCTATATGTGTTTTATTGCTGATCGCTTTTACAACTTCGGAATAAGGGACAACGTTAATCTTTGATAATCCCGTTGACTCGCCCATTGTATTAATCAACTCATCCTTAGTAAGTAGGTCGTTTTTCGCTTGCCTATATCGTGGCATGCCAACAGCTATCTTATTGATGTTCGTCAAATCTGCTCCTTCAGCTATCGTACACTTATGTGTACTTGCAAATGCAGCTTGAGTGCTTAACACCAATATCATTAATGCTAAAAGGATTTGTGAAGCCTTCTTCATAATTATCTCTCCTATCCTATCCATGTATCATACAAAAATTTCGACCATCCTTAATAGGTCAAGAATTATGTGACAAAGTCACTGATAAATTTCACAACCAGTGATATTATAAACACATTGAGATTAAAAATTCAATTAAGAGTAAATGAAAAAGGAGCATTGTATCATGGCAGTAATTATAACAAAGGAAAATTTTGACCAGGAAGTTTCAAATTCAGAGAAACCGGTACTTATTGATTTTTGGGCATCTTGGTGTGGACCATGTCGAATGATGGGACCTGTGATAGACACGATCGAAGCTGAAAATCCACATATCAAAGTTGGTAAAGTCAATGTGGATGAGCAGCCTGAACTAGCACAGAAGTTTAATGTAATGAGCATACCAATGCTTGCTGCATTCAAAGACGGGCAGCTTTATAATACGTCTGTTGGAGTGCAGCCAAAGGATTCTGTACTCTCTTTGTTCGAGTGAAATACTTTTGGGAAGATTCATAAGGATGGCGGCATGTCTATTTGCGTGCCGCCATTTCATTGTGCAGCAATTTGTGAGAGCCTTTTCTTATCGAGGAGCACGATACGACCACGTGATCCACGAACCATGCCCTCTTTAGAAAAGTATTTCATAAGCCTGCTTACTACCTCGCGTGCACTACCCATATATGTAGCTATACGTTCATGTGTCAGATGAAGTTCATCAGACCCCGTTGCTTTTGATTCTTCGAGTAGGAATCTCGCCAATCTTTGGTCGGTGCTCAGGAATATCATCTGCTGCATTACCCAGAGCATATCTGAAAGACGTCTAGCCTCCGTTTCATAACAGAATTCTTTGGCGTATATATTCTTTTCTATAAGTTTGCCAAGCGCACCTGCATGGATCAGTATGCCACTTACATCTGTATCTGCTTCTATGTAGATAGGGAACTGCAACGGCGGAAGCAGACACCATGCTGCCATTATGCAAATATCTCCATTACGCAGACGGAAAAGTGTTATGGATCTACCATCTTCTGATATGGTGTATGTACGCAGTTCTCCTCTTTTTATCAATAGAAGCCCCACGCATCTGTCACTTCCATCTACCAGTTTCTCCCCTTTTTTATAATCCACAGTTGTTGAACCGATACTTATGAGGTGTTTTTGTTCACTTTCAAGATGTTCCCAAAAAGGAAGGCTTCTTACGAAAAGATCTGTACTTTGGGGTATAGACATATTATCTGACATCGTCATTAACTCCTTTACTGCAGATTTCATATGATGATTTTATCATACAGGGATTATTTCCTGCAAATATTAAAAAGTTTAACGGTTTATAAATCTAATGTAAAAATAGAGGATTCAAGCTTTATAAAATAGAATATTATCAAGAAATTTCATTTACATTGGGGGAAATCTATAATGCTGAAAATTGCTGTATATGGCAAGGGCGGAATCGGCAAATCGACTCTTACAAGCAATCTTGCGGCAGCTTTTGCAAATCTCGGTCAGCGTGTAATACAGATTGGGTGTGATCCAAAGGCAGATTCTACGTTCAACCTGCTTGGCGGAAGGCATCTCACTCCAGTCATGGACTATCTACGTGATAATGGTGAAGATCCCGAAGATCTTTCAGAGGTTTCATGCATTGGTTACGGAGGGGTTTTATGCCTTGAGACTGGTGGTCCTACGCCAGGGCTTGGATGTGCCGGACGTGGTATCATCGCTACATTCGAGCTGTTAGAGGATATGCAACTTTTTGAAAGATTTAAACCTGATGTCGTACTCTATGATGTACTTGGTGATGTAGTATGTGGCGGATTTGCAGCACCTATACGAGAAGGATATGCTGAAGAAGTGCTGATCGTGACTTCTGGTGAAAAAATGGCGCTTTATGCAGCAAACAACATAAATACTGCTGTAAAAAAATTTGAGGATCGTGGCTACGCAAAAGTACGTGGCATATTGTTTAATCGTCGCAATGTGCCGGATGAAGAGGAAAAGGTTCGTACGTTCGCGGATGAAAATAACCTCGAAATATTAGCCGACATTCCCAGAAGCCCTGAAATCAATATATACGAAGAAAAAGGACAAACAGTAATAGAAGGCGACCCGAAGCTACCTATTTCAAAAAAATTTCTTTCGCTTGCAAAAACATTGCTTAGTGAAAAAGGGCTTCCATTATGCAATGACACAGAAAGGGAAGATAAAAAATGAGCCATGCACCATTCTCGATTACTGCCGGTGAGCTTTCTAACCTTGGCTCTAAAAACATACCAGATGAACTTGTTTCTGGCAGGCATCTTATATACAATTCACCAGCTGCCCTTTCGTTCAACTCCCCGGGTGCCCATGGATTTGGCGTAAAACGTGCAGGTATGGCAATACCTGGATCTGTTATGCTGCTTGTCTCCCCGGGATGTTGCGGCCGTAATACTTCCCAGATCATGGCAGGCCCAGAGTACGGAAAGAGATTCTTCTATTTTCTCCTTGACGAAAATGATATCGTAACTGGGAAACATTTAAATAGAATCCCTCAGGCAGTTAAAGAAATCGTAGATCATCTCAAAGAGAAACCTTCCATGGTCATGATCTGTATAACATGTGTTGATGCACTACTTGGAACCGATATGGAGCGTGTATGCCGTAAAGCGGAAAAGGCTGCAGACGTAAAAGTACGTGCCTGTTATATGTATGCACTTACGAGGGACAGTAGAAAACCACCGATGGTCGCAGTAAGGAAATCAGTGTATTCTCTTTTGGAGAAGGGTAAGAAGGAAAGCGATACATGTAATATCCTGGGCTTCTTTTCTCCACTATCTGATGAATGTGAACTATATCCTATGCTTAAAAGCTTTGGGGTAAATCGTATTCAAGAGATTTCCAGATGCAAAGATTTCAATGAATATACAAAGCTTTCCCATGCGAATTTCAATTTGGTATTGAACGCAGAGGCTCGCCTGGCCGCAGACGATATGGAGCAACGTCTTCATATACCATCTATAGAGCTTACACGTCTATATGAAATAGATAAGATTGAAAACCAGTATAAGAGTCTTGGACAAGTATTAAATGTCGTATTTCATGACTCCAGATATCGTGTTGAAGCGCAAAATGCAGTAGACCGATTTTGCGAAAAGCATTCCGATGCTGCAATATCCATCGGAAGCGTATTGAATGCGAATGCATTTGAATTAGCACTCGCTCTGATAAAATATGGATTGACAGTTACGGAGATATTTGCAGATCCAACGCCTGGTGACTTCACCTATATCCATCGTATTGCAAGGCTAAGGCCCTCAGTAAGGATATATTCGAATCTCTCCCCCACTATGCTGCATTATCATGCCGATGAGCATCCGGCGACGATAGCAATAGGCGAAGATGCCTGCTGGTATCATAAGAAAGCTGCTCATCTTCCATGGAATGATGAGGTACAGCCTTTTGGCTATCATGCAGTCACAAATTTGTTTAATCAGATGAGTCGTATACTTGAAAAGGATAAAAAGGTGGTAAGCAAATGAGGGGATTGAGATTGGCTCTTCCGCCTGCTGCTCCAGATACATCAGGTGCGGCTGGAGTTTTCTATGCACTCGGTGGTATTGTGATAATCTGTGACGCTGGAGGCTGTGCGGGTAATATATGTGGCTTCGATGAACCGAGATGGCAAAGTCAGAAATCCGCTGTTTTCAGTGCGGGTCTTAGAGATATGGATGCCATACTTGGCCGTGATGACCAGCTTATAGCAAAGCTTAAATCAGCGGCTTCTTCTGTTAATGCTAATTTCGCTGCTATTGTAGGGACTCCAGTACCCTCGGTTATTGGAACAGATTATCATGCCCTATGTCGAATGGGGCACAAAGAGACAGGCATACCTGTAATCGCGATACCTTCTGATGGCACTCATCTGTACGATTATGGGGAAGAAAAGGCATACCTTGCACTCTTTGAGACTTTTTCGAGAGAAAAAAAACAAACGAAGAAGGAGCATCGCCCGCATGTAATTGGTGTGCTCGGTGTTACACCCTTAAATACGAGTATGATGAATGCAGAATATAAGCTCAGGACTTTTTATGCTGATAAATATAATGACATCTGGTGCTATGGTGCAGAAGGAGGACTTTCTCCCATTGAGAATGCAGCTATGGCGGATATGAATCTTGTAATAGCTACATCTGGCCTCGAATCTGCTTGGTATCTCAAGCAACAGTTTGGAACACCATTTCGCATATGGAACCCCTTCGCAGAAGAAGCGGCAGAAAGCTTACTAGCGTCAAGTATCCTTAAGGAAACCGATGATAATACAGAGCAGATACTTATATTACACCAACAGATTTACGCCTGCAGCATGCGCACCGCATTACGCAAAAAATTACCGGATGCCGGGATAACTGTTGGAAGCTGGTTTCAAATGGATGAAAGGCTGACAGAGCCACAGGACATTTCTTTAAGGGAAGAAGATGACTTAAAAACTGTGGCAGATGACTACGATATCATCATCGGTGACTCGTCAATGCAAAAAATCATACCCGATTATAGAGGCAAGTTCATAGATTGCCCTCATTTCGCGCTATCAGGTAGGTTATCTGATGGCCGGGAGGCTACAGTGCAATGAGTAATACAAAGTGCATACATGTATATGGCATTGTGCAGGGCGTTGGGTTCAGACCATATATATCAAGGCTTGCTAATAAGTACAAGCTCATGGGAACTGTATCAAATAAGGGACCTTACGTTGAAATATACATACAAGGTGCTGAAGATGCAATGGATGCTTTTCAAGAGGATCTGGAACCATGTGCACCTGCACGGGCGGCTATATTAGAGACGGATATTGAAGAAGTAGAACATGCCGCGTTTCACGGATTTGATATCATTGAGAGCCACCGCGAAAAAGGAATGATTTTCGTTTCGCCCGATATCGCTATATGTGATAAGTGCAAGGAAGAATTGTACAATAAATCCGACAGACGATATCTGCACCCATTCATCAACTGTACAGCTTGTGGTCCACGTCTTACCATCTTGGACTCAATGCCATATGACAGAGAACGTACAAGCATGGGAGAATTCCCCATGTGTGAGAAATGCAGATACGAATATACACACAGTGAGACTAGGCGTTACGATGCACAGCCTGTTTGCTGCAATGAGTGTGGTCCGGAGGTCTATATACTTGGCAGTGATGTAAAGGGAACTGAAGCAATAAGTGAAGCAAGGCGTACTCTTGCCAATGGTGGTATACTTGCTATAAAAGGAATCGGAGGATTCCACTTAGCTTGTGATGCCCGTTTAGAGGGAACGGTTTCTTTACTCAGAAAAAGAAAACAACGCCCAATGAAGCCATTTGCCGTTATGATGAAAGATATGGCTGTTGTAAAGAAGGAATGTATCACCAGTAATAAATCTGAAAAAATGCTTGATGGACATCAAAAACCCATTATATTGCTTAAGAAGCGCCGTTCATCGAATCTCGCTCCTTCTGTCAGCCCTGGAAATCCAAAAGTCGGTGTCATGCTACCGTATGCACCTTTGCAGCTTCTCCTTTTCGATTATCCAGATGGAATAAATGTGCCTGACGCTTTGGTTATGACTAGTGGCAATCCATCTGGTGCACCTATTTGCAGGACAGACGAGGACGCAACTGAATATCTTAGCGGACTAGCGGACTGTATTATATCACACAATAGAAAGATACGCCTCAGGGCGGACGACAGCGTTATGGACTGGAGGGATGATGCCCCCTATATGATTCGGCGCAGCCGAGGGTTTGCTCCCCTTCCCATAATGCTCAAAGGATTTCATGGTCAGCTGCTTGCACTCGGTGGAGAATTAAAGAATTCATTTTGCCTTGCACATGATAGTTTGTTTTATCTTTCACCTTATATCGGTGACTGCACAGATATTCGAACTATGGAGGCACTTAAGGAATCAATCGTTCGAATGAGGGAACTGCTTGAAATCACTCCAGAAGCCGTTATCTGTGATATGCATCCGAGATACAATACAACTGCTTTAGCAAAAGAATTTGATATACCTACGATAAAGATACAGCATCATTATGCACATATAGCATCGTGCCTTGCGGAAAATGGATATACTGATGCTGCAATAGGTGTTTCGTTCGATGGAACAGGTTATGGTGATGATAGCACGATATGGGGCGGAGAATTCCTTTTAGTAAAGCCTTCATTTTCCGGCTATAAGAGGCTTGGAAGCATTAAACCGTTCTGGCATGCAGGAGGCGATGCCGCATCACGTGAAGGCTGGCGTATTGCCGTTTCTATGTTATACGGGATAAACGGACATAATAAAACTTTGACAGGAGATATTGTCAAGCAATTACGGCTATGTAGTCCGCAAGAACTCAAGATGCAATACCTGATGGCCGATAAGAGATTCAACAGCATACGTTCTACAAGTGCTGGAAGGCTTTTCGATGCTATAAGTGCCGTGCTGGGAATAAAGCAGAGTTCAACATTTGAGGGAGAGGCCTCGATGTCGCTGCAATTCGCTGCTGAAAGATATATGGAGCAATGCGGGATAGATCTAGATGACGCCGCCTCTCAGATAAAGAGATGCCCTTCCCTATCCACATATGATGGAAGGTTTATATTACCAACAGATATTTTATTTTCAAAAGTAGTTGAAATGAAACTTGACGGATATGATTCAGCAAGGGCGGCTTTTAACTTTCATGTAAATTTGGCAGCCGAAATCGCAGCAGGTTGTCTTCAAGCTGGTGAAGATGAAGGGGTAAAGGTATGTGCTCTTTCTGGTGGCGTGTTCCAAAACACATTGCTTACTGGACTGACGGCCAGGATGCTCAGCAATAATGGATTCCTGGTACTTACTCACCACCTTGTTCCGCCAAATGATGGAGGAATAGCCTTAGGGCAAGCAACTGTTGGTATGTCAGGTTTGCAATGAATGATGCATATAAAGTATAATATCGGTTTTTAAAAGAAAGGATAGATTAAAATGTGCGTAGGACTTCCAGCGAGAGTTGTAAGGATTAGCAAAGGCACCGCTCTGGTAGATGCTTCAGGTGCGAAAAGGAATGTATCAGCAGAGCTCCTTGATAGCGTTGAACCTGGAGATTATGTTATGGTACATGCAGGTATAGCAATCGCGAAGATCACTTCAGATGATAATAATGAAGCTGATGCAGTCATGGATAAGCTGGAAGGAGCTGCAGCTACAATATGAATGAGAGTGCTGAAAGGGCTCGCAATATAATCGAAAATTATAATGGCAAAAAGATCCGCATTATGGAAGTATGCGGCACGCATACACATGAAATATTCAGGCAGGGCATCAGGAAACTGCTTCCTCATAATATACAGTTGATATCTGGCCCAGGATGTCCCGTATGCGTGACACCAGTGTCCTTCATCGATGAGGCTGTTTGGCTGTCTGAAAATAAGCATGCGACTATATGTACCTTCGGCGATCTTATGCGCGTACCCGGTACTGAAAAGAGTATGCTTGATGTACGTAGAGATGGCGGCAAGGTTCAAATCGTATATACACCTTTGGATGCTGAGAAATATGCAGAAGAAAACCCATCAGAAAAGGTCGTTTTCCTATCAGTGGGATTTGAAACAACGACACCTGCTTCATGCTTGGCTGTAAGAAACGCTGCAAAGGCAGGTTTGGATAACTTTTCAATCTTAACGGCAAATAAAACCATGGATCATGCATACCCATTGCTCGCAGACAGTACAGATGCCTATCTTTATCCTGGACATGTTCAAGCAATCATGGGAACCGCTATATGTAAGCGTCTGCTAAAATCAGGTATCTCTGGAGTAGTTGCCGGCTTTACTGCAGCCGAATTACTGACTGCAATCGCTACATGCGTAACGTTACTACAAGACGACAAGCCATTCTTTTGTAATTGCTATCCTCGTGTGGTAACAGATGATGGAAGCCCTGCGGCAAGAGTTTTAATGCAGAAATACATGGAGCCTATAGACGCAGAATGGCGAGGTATAGGCATGATTCCTGGTAGCGGATTGAAACTTCGCAACGAATTCAGCCAGTTCGATGCCAGACTTATGTTTGATATTCCTATCATGCATGGGCATTCAAATCCTGCTTGTCGTTGCGGTGAAATATTGCGTGGAAGTGTTTTACCATCAGAATGTCCATTATTTGGGAAGGTATGTACTCCGGAGCACCCGATAGGCGCATGTATGGTTTCGCGAGAAGGAACGTGCTCGGCTTATTATCAATATGGAAGAAACTAAGAGATTCAAGTGATGTAGGGAGTATAAAATATGGATAAAATGATTACGCTTGCCCATGGCGGTGGTGGACGCAAGACTTCTGAACTGATTAATAATATATTCAGGAAACATCTGGGTAATGAAGAATTCACTTCTGATGACGCGGCTGTGCTTGAACCGGCTGCCAAGAAAATAGCTTTCACGACAGATGGTTTTATTGTTACACCGTGGCGTTTCCCTGGTGGAAATATCGGGAAGCTCAGCCTTTGCGGGACAGTAAATGATCTCACATGTATGGGGGCGCATCCCAAATGGTTGTCATGTGCTTGCGTCATCGAAGAAGGTACGCCGGTAGATGACGTTGAGGAGATCGTAAGAGCAATGGCTGAAACAGCCATTGAAGCCGGTGTCCATATTGTATGCGGTGATACAAAGGTCGCAGGTCGAGGACAGGTTGATCATATGTTCATCACGACCACGGGTATCGGGGAGTTACAGGACGGCATATATCCTAAAGGCAGTAATGCCACCCGAGGCGATGCGGTAATCGTGACAAATGATATAGGCAGGCATGGCTGTACGATACTTCTATCGCGTGACCAGTACGGTATAGATGCTGATATTAAAAGCGATTGTGCTCCACTCTGGGGTACGGTTTCTTCTCTGTTCACCATTACAAAGAACTTGCATACTATACGCGATGCTACACGAGGTGGTGTTGGTACCGTCCTTTACGAGTTGGCTCGTGAAAGTAATAAGGGAATAAGGATTGACCGGTCAAAGATACCCGTTGATCCTGCTGTAGCTGGCGTCTGCGGGATGCTTGGCCTTGATCCGCTTTATCTTGCCTGTGAAGGTACCATGGTTATATTAGCACCCATGGATGATGCAGGAAAAATCGTTGAGAAGCTTCATTCTGGCAAATATTCGAGAAATGCGGCAGTTATTGGCACCGTTACTGATGATGAGCCAGGCAAGGTATTCGTAAAAACAGATGTCGGTACAGAAATGATCCTTCCAGAACCAGGTGGAGAACTTCTGCCACGAATATGTTGAGGTAAAACTATGCTAAGAAGAATAACTCCCTCCCCTATTGATGATAATGAAAACAAAGAAAATAGCATGGAGTTGATAACGCATAAAAAGATTACTTCTATCGAAAAAAAACATTTTTTTCATAAAGGGTTAGAATATGCATCTCCTGCACGTGGTCATTGGAATATAGTCCATATCGGTATGCTCGTTCCAGGATGTCACCAGATATATATAGGTGGATTGGGATGTATATACGGTGTAGTATTGACTGCCGCCGAAATGAATGCCATGGATAGATATTCTTCTGTGATAGTCACAGAAAATGACATTCTTGATGCCAGGCGTATGGAACCATTGATATACAATGGAATCATAGAGATATTGGAAAGGCTTCCCTCTCTGCCGCCGGCAGTATTGGTATTCCCAACATGTATGCATCGTTTTATGGGAACCGATATGAATGTCATCTATAAACGATTACGAAAAAAATATCCCTCTATAGATTTCGTAGATTGCTATATGGATCCTATCATGGATGATCGCGGATTGAATAGCGAGCAATATTGCAGACGACAGGTATACGCATTCCTGCATCCAAGCACCACTGTTGATAAAAAACAGATAGGTATCATAGGCAATGATTTATCGATACCAGAAGATAGTGATATAAGGTACATCATAAACCAGTTTGGTTTTGATATGAAAGATATTACCCAGTATAAGGATTATACGGATTATCAAACGTTTGCGAGATCATCATTGATGCTTTATACAAATCCAAATGTTTATGGAGCCAAAGCACTTTTTGAACATAAGCATAATATACCCGTTAAATACTTACCAGAAACGTTTGATATGGACCAAATAGAAATAGAGCTACGGCAAATCTACAACTACCTAGCCGTTTTATCTGATACACATAACACAGAAGATATTGAGGACTGGTTATCAAGTTCCCACAAATCATCAGAGGATTCGTTGAAGCATGCATATAGCATAGTTGGAGATGTCCCCATAGCAATAGACTATCAGGCTGTATTTAGGCCATTTGAACTGGCTAAACTATTGACTATGTATGGTTTTAAGGTATCTAGGATTTATGCGGATTTCACATCAGATGAGGACATCGATGCATTCAATTGGATTAAAAATAATGTTCCAGACCTTGATGTTTACAGCGCCGAAAAAGCTGATATGCGCTATGCACCTCGAAGCACAGCTACACATATGATTGCAATAGGGCAGCTAGCTGCATACCTGACAGGAACGAAACACTATGTGAATCTGATTGCTAATGATACAAGATGGGGTTTCTCTGGGATACGTCGTCTATCGCAAGAGCTTGAAGCTGCTTTCATAAAAGAAGGTAATCCCGAACAAGAAATTATTCAGAAAGGTCTAGGAGGAGTCAGCTGCATAGGAGGTGGCTGCATATGAAACAGACAGCATCAATGATAGCGGTATACTCTGCTAATATTTTTGGTGTATGCTCTGCACTTTATGAATTGGACGGTATGATTGTAGTACATGATCCATCAGGATGCAATTCCACCTATTCTACACATAATGAACCTAGATGGTATAACCAAGAGAGTCGTATATATATCTCTGGCCTCAGAGAAGTTGATGCTGTCATGGGAAATGAGCAGAAGTTCATAGATGATGTAGAGGAAACGGCAAAAGCACAGAAACCAAGGTTCATAGTGATTGTCAATAGTCCTGTTCCCAGATTGATTGGTATGGATTTAGATGCAATAGCGAAAATCATAGCACATGATACTGGCTTACCCGTTTTCCATATCCCGACGGATAACATCTTTGACTATGTGCAGGGAATATCGTCTGCATTTAAATTGTTTGCTGAGCACTTCGTTACTGCTCCATCTAATAAGAGTCATCATAAAAGGCCGCATATAAATGTTATAGGTATAACACCATTAGATTTTTCTTGGAATAAATCGGAAATCTCTATAAAACGGTGGCTTAATGAATATGGCTTTGACCTTCAAAGCTGCTGGTCTGTAGGGACATCTTATGATGAATTATCTCGCAGTGCTGAAGCTGATGTCAGCCTTGTCGTTTCATATGGTGGACTTGCTGCAGCTCGTCTGTTAGAAGAAAGATATCATATACCATATGTCATCGGTGTTCCAATAGGAGATTTAAAACGGCTTCTGGCACAATATCTCATGCACGCCATAGATACCGGCATTTCGCGGGATGTTGTGTGCGGAACCGATGCGAGATCAGCTATCCATGGAAGGCCTGTAGGCGCTATCATAGGTGAAAGCATATATTCTGCTTCACTTGCAGCAGCACTTACATTAGAAAGTGGAGTGCCTTTTCGCGTCATATGTCCATTGACGACAGATCGTCGCCTCTTAATGAAAGGTGATTCTATATCTGGAGATGAAGAAAGTCTGATGCGATATCTTCCACACGAAAGAAGCATAATCGCAGATCCATTATATAAGCCGATAATCCCCAACAATATACCATTTATTCCATTGGGACATGAAGCATTTTCCGGACGTATCTTCAGGAATAAGATTCCAAATCTTATAGACCATTTTGATGAATTCTTTCAAGGTATATTAGCTTAGTGTAAAATAGTTCTCGGTGATGGGGTTGCAAAATAAATAAGAGGCCTGTATCCTATAAAGAACAAAAAACAACAGGATTAC
>OMZT01000023.1 GCA_900315615.1 uncultured Veillonellaceae bacterium
AAGGGGACGAAAACTTTACGACCGACATGGAACATACCGTATTTGTAGGAGGTTTTACATAGTTCCCCGAACAAGGGGACGAAAACAGTTTTACAGAATCTGAAGTAGTCATTGTAAATCCTTCCTTGTTTTACATAGTTCCCCGAACAAGGGGACGAAAACGCTCATCGAATTTCTGTGGGTCTTTCGTCTATTTTTATAGCCATTAGAGGCTTTTGCAGAGATGTCATATAGTCATCTGTACTGTAGGCTTCTTCTTATTATTTCTAAAAAAGGTCCTGTAGGTAGATTTCTACAGGACCTTTTTTAGAAATATTCTGTGTTATAAGGAATCTTTATTCGAAGAAAACATGGCTTTCTTAATGTAAACGCTATAGTTTTTATTGAATAATTCCGTCTTTTCGGGAATCTTATATGGCAGTTGGCAATGAAGGAAATGTATACCTAAATGTCGAAATATAATGTCATATGAGCCTAGCTGGAGGTGTATCATCATGAAATTTGGCCTACGTACGCCGTCGCTTAAGAAAAGTATCAGTGCCAGGACAACAGGACAACTTAAGCGTGCTGTCAAGAGAGCCATCATCCCAGGTTACGGTAAGAAAGGGATTGGGCTGCTTCATCCGAAGAGGGCTATGTACAATAAGGTATATAATAAGACGACATTCAGTATCTTTGATTTGTTCAAATGAAACCTTATCGTGTGTATTATGGATGGGTTGCTGTTATCTGCTATGTCATTGATAGCATAAGATGAAGGAGGTTATGACTCATGAAAAAGATTGTCATGTATATACTTGGGATCACAATGATGGCTTGCACTATGGTAAATGCTTCCGCACAACCACAAATCAGCATCAATATGAATCGCCCTCAGATCGGGTATCTATATGATACGCCCAATTATCATTTCGCATATATCGGCAATTTCAGGAGCATGAAACTGCATCTTTCGGAATACAGATATGCGTCTTCTATAAGCCGTCATAATCTCATAGGGTTTGGTTCTCGTGATACAGCTATAGAGATGGGTTTTGTGCCATGCCGCTATTGCAATCCGTAACGACTTAAAGATATTGTCGTTGCTGGGCTAGTTCGGTGCTTGACTTATTCAGATGTTGCGAGGGGCTAGGTAGATAGGATACTATAAGAATCTTAGATATGACGATATTAGGGGAGTGATTTGATGACAAAAAGAAATGGCATTATAGCAGTGTGTGTTGTACTTGTATTGGTTATCGGCGGCATTGCAGGATACTCGTATTACAAGCGAACACCGAGCTATACATTAACATTGATTAGAGAATCTCTTGAAAAGCATGACTGGGATGCCTTCAGTAAGCATGTAGATACCGAGAATATCATCGGTATTGGATATGATGCTCTGCTAGAGGGTGCACTGGAAGCCGATGACGGGACAGATGAGAACATAAAAAAGATGGCGGTAGGCTTTGCTAAAACGCTGAAGCCAGGTATCGTATCTGCCTTGAATGAAGAAGTAAAGGAATGGGTCAAGACAGGCAAGTTTCAAAGCTCAGATTCCAAAGAGAACAAAAAATCTCAAGTTGATGCAGACGATCTGAAAAACAAGTTTGACGTTAAGGACGCCAAATACAAGGGGATCGCCTATAAAAAGACGGAGGGTGATTTCGCCATAGTTGGAATCACGATTGCGGATAACCAGCTTGGTAAGGACTTCACACTGGATCTGAAAATGCGGCAGCTTGATGATGGTACGTGGCAGGTTATGGAAATCTCGAATCTGAAGGAGTATTTCCTTGAGTATGATAAGGCTTGCAAAGAGAAGCTGGAAAAGCTGAACAAGCCAATCCAGGCGGAACTAGATAGCCGGGTGAATATCACGGATGTCAAAGCTAGCATCGTAAGAGATGATTTCGGTTTATCAGATTTCATTCAGTTCAAGGTGGCCATGACCATTAGCAGTGATACGCCTATTGCCACGATTAACGGCAATTTCTATCTGAAAAACAGCAATGGAAGAAAGATGACGATACCTTTTACTATCAATACATCTGGTGCGTCTGGGAATAAGGTATATAACGTTGGTAAAGAGCTGAACCCATTTATTTCGCAGGAAAATGAGCTGCAGAAGACAGGCCTAAAAGGCGTCACGATTACGACGCAGCTAACGAAGCTGGAATATACGGATGGAACATCGCTGGAATTAAAGACTTCTTTGGACAACGATAAATAAATGATCATTTAAGCTAAAGCAATATGTATTATGATGCCATATGGGATGGTAGGCTGCGGCATCAAAAATACGTCTATCATGCCATACCTCCGTCA
>OMZT01000020.1 GCA_900315615.1 uncultured Veillonellaceae bacterium
GAGTTCGAATAAGGCAGGCATAAAGCAGCAAAAGAGAGCGTATCACACGATACGCTCTCTTTTGCTGCTTTATATCAATCATTCTTTATGCTCTGCCTGATATAGATGTCGCCTTAAGTCATTGTAGGTATCTTGCGACATGAGTACTACATTCTTGCCATTTGGGCGTTGTATGAGAAACGTTTCACCGCTATTCGATGCTTCCTCAGCAATCAGGGTAAATTCCTTCAGGAATGTGCCCGAGGCTGCAAGTTTCATCTGAAACGCGGGCAGGATACCCCGTCCTCAAGCGCCAACAGGCGCTAGGGCGGGGTATCCTGCCCGCTCCACCTCCTTACAAATTAACATAGATTTACGATTGCAGATTTTCTGCAACTGCCTCCAAGAAGCAGAGCGATGAACGAAGGTTCCATCCAGCTTCCGCAGGTCAAAATAACCACTGGTACGACGACCGAATACAAAGCATTCCTGTCCAGCAAACCTCACCTTGTCGAACAAATGAAAGCCATGAATAGAGTATGCTGCCTGGTTCAGCTTACGCCTGCCGCCTTTTAGAATCTTCTGCTTGTGAGTCTGGCGATTGTGCGCCGAACCTGGGCTTGCAGAAAACTATATGGCAAGCGTTCAGCTTCGAGATTTCCGGCGATACAGAAAGCATCTGCTGTATGCGTCTTCACAATCTTGTTCTCGATACGCTTGTTCTTCGTAATGTAACCGAACGTCATGTGAACATTCTGATAGAGCTTCTTCAGACGCTCATAGAAAGCCCATCGCATGATTCCCATGAATGCTGCATCGCGGAAACGCATACCACGGCGAATCGTCTTCGGCAATTTTACTGTGCCTTTATGATAGCCTGTATGACAGGTCTTGCAAAGCGTGATCAGATTATTTGGCGCATCACCGCCAGTCTTTCGACTCTCGATGTGGTGCACGTTAAGGATTTTATCTTTCGACTTGCCATGGCAGCATTGGCAGGTATGTCCATCGCGGAACAGGACGTATTCACGGACATTCCAAAAACCGAGCTGTTCTCCCTGCTGATACTCTATACCAGCAATATCTGGGTGCTTAATCTTCTGGATGTCGAAGCTGGCCGTTTCAACGGTGATGCTGAAAATCGGCAACATCTTACAGATATCCGCGACAATACGGAGATGAGCGGCAATCTTGTTCTCGATACTTGGTGCGAGCCAGCCCTTGCGCTTGCGGCTTACGCGGTTCAGAAAACGAGATTTCCGATAACGTGTTTTGCGATTCCTGCGGGAACGACGAAGTTCGCGCTTGGTCGATAGCAACTTAACGATATCCGCACCACGCAGTTCGGTCTGGCTGGCATAAAGCTCTTTCTTCTGTGTCGAAGCCGAAGCTCCGACATGTTTAGAACCAGCGTCGATACCGAGTGATATTTTCTGCTTATATCCGCTGGAACCGTAAAGCAGTTGGATTGTAAATGGCTCACGCTGAATGACCTTTGCTTTGCCATCACGAAGCAGAATCCTGGCCTTGCGGGGCTGGCATGGCATCAGCGGTGTGCCATGCTTGTTCAAAACGTAGACGAACAAAATACGTCTACCTCCTTCCGATAAAATCGAAAAAAGTAATGTACCCTTCGCCAATGTTGTAATCGCTTGTCTGCAACGGCAGAACGTCTCCAGGCCGACCATCCCTACCCATCAGGACTTTTACGGAGCCTGCACGGAGCGAGGAGCTAGGATGTACACTCCAGGGTGTGATAACGAAAACAACGTAGTTCTTGAAGAACTTAGGCTAGTCAACAAGAGCCTTTTCAAGCCCCTGCCTCAAGCGCCGTAGGCGCTAGGCGGTGGGTCGTTGATTCAGAACATATCCTTTCTCCATAGCAGGTAAGCAGAGCTGCCTGCTATGACCAGCGCAATGAGCGCTATGAACACGAACGCCCATGACTGATCCGCCATAGGTACCGGCACATTCATTCCGAAAAAGCTGGAGATCACAGTGGGAATCGCAAGTATGATCGTCATCGCAGCGAGAAATTTCATTACCAAGTTCTGGTTGTTAGATATAATTGAAGAAAACGTGTCCGCCATGCGTGACATAATCGTGCTGTACATATCGACCATCTCGCGTGCCTGCTTATTCTCGATGATGACATCTTCCAATAGATCCTCATCTTCCTCATATACTTTGAGGATCGGATGAAGGGCCTTATTGGTGCGAAGACGCAGGAGCTTATCGAGCACCGCACCATTAGACCTCAGGGCGGCATTGAAATAGGTGAGACCCTTCTGAAGCTCGAGAAGGCGCAGAATCTCCTTGTTTTCCATAGAGTCGCGCAGCTTGAGCTCAATCTCATCAGAGATCTTGCTTATCTGGCGCAGATAGCGCAAGAAGAACGTGGCAGAATTATACAGTATCTGGAACAAGAATCGCGTCTTCTTGAACGTGCGGAATGAGCGCGCATTGGCTTCATCGAATTTTTCCAGTACAGACGTTTCTTCGAGACAAACGGTTATGATATAGTCTTCTGTAAGTATGATTGCCAGCGGCAATGTATCGTAACTGTCATTTCCGCGTACGACTGGTACATTTGTCAATACCATGACAGAATTATCTTCGACGTCGGTATGTGAGCGCTCTTCATCATCGAGTGCGGAGCGCAGGAAATCTGGCTCGACGTCGGTGAGCCTCGCAACGACCTTCAGTTCATATGGAGTAGGGTCAACGATCTTGATCCAAGAGCCTTTTTCCAGATTCTTCAGGCCAAGCTCTTCCAAAGGGCCGCTTTCATGAGATTTGTAGACTTTAAGCATGCTGGATGCTCCTTCCTTGCGGGGGAGCTCGGTCGGACAGCCCCCCCGCTGCATAATTTAGGGTCCAGATCTTTAGCTGTTATACCAGGGTGGTCGTCCATCTGCTTTCACCGTCCTTCATGCTTGTAGAATTTCACATGCAAATTTTACTCTAGTTTTGCAGCTTAGTCAATCCAAATCTTTTTTTATGTATGAAGGGTTTTTTTATATCATGTCGAAGCTATAGTATAGTCAGAATACTGTTTATAATAAGACCGCCCGATATGAATCTGAGCGGAATATACATTATTCCTTAATAGGAGAGGGGAATGGAAATGGCACTGCCTGCTACAATCAAAACAAATGAGGACATCTTGAATGCATTCGTGCTGGTCGCACCGTATATCAATGCGTTGGTGCGCGAGGATACAGCGGTATATGTGGTCGACAAGGAAAAGGTACTTGCTTATGTGTCAGGTGAGCAAACCCAGCTTCGCATGAGCGCTGGCGCAGAGCTCACGCCGCAGCTTCGTGATAGGGTGCTTTCAGGGCGCGGTGGAGTAGAAGATGTACCTGAGGAAGTATTCGGATTCCCGGTTAAGCGTATGATGGCAATCATCCATGGCGTGAACGGTGAACCGATTGGTGCGATTGTTTGTGCTTATGACTCACGCGGAGCGCAGAATCTCACGAAGAACAGTGAGGATCTTGTGAAATACATACAGACTGTCTACCAATCGATTGAGCAGGTTGCACAGAGTGCAGGAGAGCTTGCAAAGGCTGGGCAGGCATCTGTGGCTCAGGCTGCTGTACTGAAGAAGCGCACAGAGGAGACGACTCAGGTAATCGACTTCATCAACGGCATTGCACAGCAGACGAATCTCCTGGGACTCAATGCTGCAATCGAGGCAGCTCGTGCAGGCGACCAGGGACGCGGCTTCGCGGTTGTCGCAGAGGAAGTCAGGAAGATGGCAGAGCAGTCGCGTGATTCTACCGAGAAGATACAGGCAACGCTGACTGAAATGGATAAGGCGGTTGCAGAGATAACAAAGTCCGTTGAATCTACGGGAGCCATCAGTCAGGAGCAGGCCGCATCCACGCAGGAGATTACGGCTACGCTTGCTCAGGTTAATAAGGCTGTCAAGGAACTGAATAACTTTGTTGAGAAGTTCAAATAAAAGGTTGACAATATAGCTGATTAACCGTATAATGTTGCACTGTGAGTTCTGGGAAGTCATATATAGTTCCTATGCAGCAAGGCTCCCTGGGGTTCTCACGTGGTTCACTAGCTCAGTTGGCAGAGCAACTGACTTTTAATCAGTGGGTCCCGGGTTCAAATCCCGGGTGAGCCACCATATTTGGCGCCATGGTCAAGTGGTTAAGACACCGCCCTTTCACGGCGGCTTCATGGGTTCGAATCCCATTGGCGTCACCATACGGCCCGGTAGTTTAGTTGGTTAGAATGCCGCCCTGTCACGGCGGAGATCATGGGTTCAAGTCCCATTCGGGTCGCCATTCGATATGAACGCGGGAGCGTTTTTATAGCAGCAAGGCTGCATGCCTCGATAGCTCAGTTGGTAGAGCAGGGGACTGAAAATCCCCGTGTCAGTGGTTCGATTCCGCTTTGAGGCACCATTTGCATGAGAGAGGCTTGTGACGAGAGGTCACGAGCCTTTATTTATTATATTTCGCTTATAGCCTATTGCAGATGAATATCCTCTTTGATATAATTGTGGGCAATGATTCAGTGGTGTTCGATATAGATGATTGATGGGAAGGGATGGTACGATGGAGCAGCTGAGTGGTATGTTTCTTGGGTTTATCGACGCATGGGGTTATTTGGCTGTAGCTGTGCTGATGGCTCTGGAGAACGCGTGCGTTCCGATTCCAAGTGAACTAATACTCGGTTTTGCAGGATATATGATATTTGCGGGTCGTATGTCGTTCGGCGTAGCTCTTGCGGCAGGTATGGCAGGCGGTATGGCTGGATCCTTCCTCGCATATGTGGTTGGTCATAAAGGTGGACGCCCGTTTATTGACAAGTACGGACATTATATATTCATAAAGCCTTCTCATGTGGACATGGCTCAAAGATGGTTTGATAAGTATGGCTTGAAGGCCGTGTTCTTCAGCCGCATGCTGCCGGTAGTGCGCACATTTATCTCCTTGCCAGCAGGCTTTGCACATGTTGATATGAAGCGCTTCTTCCTGTACACGTTCCTCGGTTCGCTGCCGTGGACTGCGCTTATACTTGCAGCTGGAATGATGCTGGGCGAAAGCTGGCAGATGCTGATGCAGCTTGGCCATCGTGCAAGTATCGTGTTCGTCGTAGTATTTGTTGCTGTCGTAGCCATTATGTATTTACGATTCAAGCATCGTAAGGCATCTGCTCAGGCAGCTGATGTAGACTGAAGCTATACGATAAAAAGTGAGACCAGCGGTAACGCTGGTCTCACTTTTTATTATGGTATATTCGGCAGATTTCTGCTCACAGCTGCGCGGTGTATGATATCCGATATGCGCATATCCAGCTCGAGCTCGCGCTTATGCAGCGTTTCTGCAGTTTCGA
>OMZT01000002.1 GCA_900315615.1 uncultured Veillonellaceae bacterium
AGCGACTAATGGCTCAGATATGGCAATTCGCTATCTTCTGGAGACGTTCGCTGAGATAGGAAAGGATGTTGTAACGGTTTCGCCATCATTTGAGATGTACTGGGTGAATTGTTCAATACTGGGATATCATCATGTGCCTGTTGCTTATAATGATGATCTTACAATTGATATTGAGGTCATAGAGCACGCTATCACAAATGACACACGTGTTGTGGTTCTATTGAATCCTAATAATCCAATTGGCAACGTTTATACTGATGAGGAAGCGGAGCGCATTGTTAAGCGTGCTGATGAGGTGGGAGCACTTGTAATTATTGATGAGGCGTATCACTATTTCTATGATAATACGTTTATTGAATTAACGAAACGCTACAATAATGTAGCTGTGCTCCGTACATTTTCGAAGCTATTTTCTATAGCGGCATGCCGTCTGGGTGTTATCGTAGGTTCTCCGGAGATAATACATGGCGTCAAGAATGCGAAACTTACCTTTGATGTCAATTCGATTGCTTTACTTTTTGGTGAGCGGCTACTGGATCATCCAGAAATCGAGAAACGATTGATTAAGATTGAAAAGGAAGGCAAAGCCTATACTTTGGATAACCTTCAGAAACACGGCTATAACTGCCGTGATTGTCGAGGCAACTTTATTTTTGTTGAGTCACATACTTCGGCAAGGGAAATGGAACAGCGTCTTCGTGATGAAAAGAAGGTTCTTGTAAAGTCGTTCGATAATCAGATGTTGAGTAAATTTTTACGTATAAGCGTAGGTAGTGTTGCTGCAATGAAAAAGTTTTTGGAAGCTTTTTATGAAATAGACAGATAAAATCAACAGCGATATGCCTGTTAGTGAGTAACCTTTGCTAATTTCCCTCCTCCCCTCCCAAAAAAATCCCCCTCCTCCATGCATATTTTTCCTTTCACGAGGCATAGATAGAGTGAAAGGAGTGATGCGATAATGGCAGCATCAAGAAAAGACATGGAGACTAAGATGATCATCAGGGTCCAGGTGGGGACGGATACGGAGGGGAACCCCGTTACGGAGAACCGTACGATATCCCATTGGAACCCAGAGCTCACGGATGATGAGTTCCTGAAGTTCGGCAATATGCTGGGCGGTCTGCAGACGGATACGGTAGACAGCGTCCGCCGTCAGGACGAAGCAGCGGTTGTCAGTGAGTGATTGGAGGGGTAAGTAATGGATAAGAAGCTTCATATTATGTTCGCACTGTCTGATGGCAGGAGCCTGTCGGTTGTCTTGAAGAACCCGAAGGAGGGCCTTACCGCAGAGACGATCAAGCCTGTGATAGAGGCATTCATAGCGGGTAAGGCGCTTCTCTCTAAGGGCGCATATATCGTGAGTGTCAAGTCCGCTTATGTGCGTGATCAGAAGGATACAAGCCTTCTTTGATGATATAGATGAATGGGGGCTGCCAGATGGCAGCTCCTGTTTTTTATGCAAAAATCCATCTTCGCGGTGGAAGCGGTATGTTTAGATGGAGATGCATCGTCAGCTGGCGACGTCAACGGCAGAGGCTAGCTAGGCTGATTCCGCTCGCGGCAGGAATGGACTTTGCGCAAAACGATTGACACGCCCCGCCCAAATGATACGCCGAGCCGATGCGTAGTGCTATCCATTGGTAATGCCGAGCCGATGGCATCATTGCACTTTTAGGGATTCTCTCAGCCGATGCGTAGCCCTCTGCAAGCCCCACTTTGCACGAATTGTCTGCGTGGGGCTTTTTTGCTATCCTGAATCCAGCGCGAAAATGGGGATGCCGGCATCCCGCCAGGTCATATCAGAGGTTTGGTACGAAAGGCGGGACGATGATGAATACGAATGTATGTGATGGTGAGATAGAAAAGGAGAGACAGGACAGGCTGGTGGAGCTTGCGGCAAGGTGGCGGCTCGGGGATAAGTCCGCGGCAGAGCAGCTGACGCGTGAGCTCTATCCGATGCTAAAGGCGTGTGCCATGCGCGCCGGAAGGCACCGTGTGGACGATGAGGCATTGTCGGAGGCGACTTTTGCCATGCTGAATGCCGCCAGGCGATACGATCCAGCGCGCAAGGTGCCATTTACGCGATATGTGTGGAGGATCGCTACGGGTGCACTGGTCACGTCGTGCCGCACCGAGGGGCGCTATGCGGCGAGGCTTTCGACGCCGCCAGCTGCAGATGATGATGTATCTGACGA
>OMZT01000059.1 GCA_900315615.1 uncultured Veillonellaceae bacterium
AATGAATTGGAGGTTTATATATTGAGTTGTTTTAGTATCAATGGGGCAGGGGCTTCCTCCCCATGCCTAAAGACAGGGGCTTCCGCCAGCGCGTTTTCAGTGAAATTTCCATCGCGGAAGACAGGCACCGTCCTTCCATCTTTATATATGCCATCTATCTTAAGATCTGCTGTGCCTATCATAAAGTCTTCATGGATAAGCGAATCATTCACACCATGCTTGAGTAATGTCACAGAATCCATCTCTGCCCCGTCCTTGAGGCATGTCGGATACGCCTTCCCCAGTGCCAGATGGCATGCCGCATTCTCGTCGAACAATGTATTGTAAAAGAGCACGCCGCTCTTTGAAATAGGCGAATCATATGGCACAAGAGCAGCTTCACCGAGACGCATCGAGCCATCATCCATCTTCAGGAGTCCATCAAGCACATCTCTTCCCTTATCCGCGTGAAAATCCACCACACGGCCATCCTTGAACACAAAGCCGAAGCCCTCTATGGTACTGCCATTATATACTAGGGGCTTAGATGCCTCCACCTTTCCATCAACGTGCATACGGTCAGGCACGGTATATATTTCCTCTGAAGGAATGTTTGCGGCAAACATTCTCCCATCTGCCGCTTTTTCCGAGCCACCTGCCCATATATGTCCTTCAGGGAGTCCCACGACGAGATCCGTTCCGAGGCCATTTCGGTAATGAAGAGCACTGAATGATGATTTGTTCATGAAAGCTGCCGCCCTGTGAAGGAAATCTATATGCTTGTCCCATTCCTTTACGGCATCCTTTCCCTCTGAGACACGTACCGTTGATAATATCGCCCTCCATAGCTTATCCAGAGCTTGTTCCGTGCTTAGGTCAGGAAATACCTTACATGCCCATGCTGCAGAGGGCGCAGATACAACGCACCATCTGTTCTCATTATTCATCAGCTTCGCGCGATACTCGAGCAATGCTGCACCTGCAGACCTTTCGGCATTGCGCAGCTTTTCGCCTGGAATGCCATTCAATAGATCAGGATCCGTCGAATAAATGGAGACAAAAGCCGCTCCATCAGCTGCGGCATCACTGTACAAGCTGCGCCTCCATGCTGGAAATTCATTAAAGACAGCTGCATCTGCCTTCTCATAGCGAAGTCTCGTAAACCTCTCATCACTCCAGCTTATAGTTACGTCCCTTGCTCCGGCATCGTAAGCGGCTGCGGCAATATAGCGTGCAAGCTCCGCACATTCTATCGGCGAGCTAACTATCATATCCTGTCCAGCAGCAATATTTACCCCCGTATTGACAACGAGGCGCGCATACTCCGTAAGCAGTTTTTCTTCTATCATCCTATTTCCTCCTCACGTATATCACACCATTATTATATATCAAAAAATGACTGCTGCACACCATACAGCAGTCATCATATCATTTTACAGTATCAAAAAGCAATGTCACGGGGCCATCATTGACGGATTCGACTTTCATATCCGCCCCAAACTCCCCATGCTGCGGGTCAAATCCACGCTCTTTGAGGCACCCCATGAAATATTCATATAAAGGCTTTGCCTTATCCGGCTTTGCCGCGTGTGAAAAGCCAGGCCTTCGGCTCCTTAAATCCGCATACAGCGTGAACTGTGATACGACGAGGATATGGCCTCCGACTGACCCGATATCAAGATTCATCCTGCCATCTGCATCTTCGAAGACACGTAGATGTACTATCTTATCGGCGAGCTTTTTGGCATCTTCCTCAGTATCATCAGGGCCTACGCCCAGCAGCACGAGATACCCATTCCCTATGCTCCCATTCACATTGCCATCTATAGTAACCGATGCGCTCTGTACACGCGTCACGACGGCGCGCATCACTTACCCGCCTTTGCACGGTTCACGGCACTGATCAAAGCTTTCGCCGACGCGGTAATGATATCTGTATCCATGCCAGCGCCCCATATGATACGCCCGTTCATACCTGTGATTCCGATATATGCCATCGCACGCGAGGACGAGCCGATATCTAGCGCATGCTCCGTATAAGTGAGGTTGCTATACCTCAAGTGCAAGTTCTCCTTCAGGGCATTGCTAATAGCATCCAGGCGGCCATTGCCATGTGCTACGAAGATACGACGAGTACCATCCACGATAAGGTTGACGCTGCCTGTCCTCTTTCCATCTGGCTCCTTCTTCAGCAGGAAATCCTCAAGCTCAATAGGCGAGGCAACATTCACGTATTCATCCATGAATATCTGGTAGATATCGTCCGGCATAAGTTCCTTATGCTGCCTGTCTGAAACCGCCTTCACGCGATAGCTGAAATCCTCTCTCATCTTCTTCGGCATATCCAAGCCATATTTCTGCTCCATCAGATATCCTACGCCGCCCTTGCCCGACTGGCTATTGATACGGATGACATCACCATCATACTTGCGGCCTACATCCTTAGGATCGATATAGAGATATGGCACATTCCAATGATCAGGATCCTTCTCCTCACGCCACTTCATGCCCTTTGCTATAGCATCCTGATGAGATCCCGAGAAAGCTGCGAATACCAGTTCACCGGCATAAGGCTGCCTTGCATGCACATTCATGCGCGTCACACGCTCATACATCTCAACGAGCTCCGGCATATCAGAAAAATCAAGCCCAGGATCTACACCGAGCGCAAACATATTCATCGCGATCGTGACTATATCCGCATTACCCGTGCGCTCACCATTTCCGAAAAGCGTGCCTTCGACACGATCGGCACCCGCGAGCAGTCCCATCTCCGTATCCGCCACACTGCAGCCACGATCATTGTGCGGATGCAGCGACAACACGATGTTATCACGGTATTTGAGATGCTTGTTCATATATGCTATCTGGGCGCCATATACATGCGGCATACTCATCTCAACCGTCACAGGAAGATTTATTATCGCCTTACGGTCTGAGGTCGGCTTCCATACATCGAGGACGGCGTTGCATACTTCCAATGCATATTCTGGCTCGGTACCAGTAAAGCTCTCTGGAGAATACTCGAACCTATAATCTGCACCTTCCTGCTCCGTTAGCTCTTTAAGAAGTTTCGCGCCATCGACAGCGAGCTGCTTTATTTCTTCTTTAGACTTCCTGAAGACCTGTTCTCTCTGCGCCTTTGACGTCGAATTATAGACATGTACGATGGCATGCTTCGCACCTTTCAGCGCCTCAAATGTCTTTCTGATGATATGCTCACGCGCCTGGGTCAGCACCTGTATCGTGACATCATCCGGAATCATGTCTCCCTCTATGAGACGGCGTATCAATGCATACTCAGTATCAGATGCTGCAGGGAATCCTACCTCAATCTCCTTGAAGCCCATCTTGATGAGCATCTTGTAAAACTCCAGCTTTTCATCGAGACTCATAGGAACGACAAGTGCCTGGTTTCCATCCCTGAGATCAACGCTGCACCACACTGGCGCCTGATCTGGATACTCCTTTTTTAGCCAGGAGTAGTCAATCTCTGGAGGCATGAAATAACCCTTCTGATACTTTTCAACATTCTTCATCTCTATCTCCCTTTCCGGTTTGCGATACACATGTAATATAGTTTACATATGTAACAGTTTTTATGTAACTTACGTTTTATAACTTACCACATTACCGATCATATTGCAAGCTTTTCATGGATATTTCAATAATAATTACAATATGTGTATTTTTCTAGTGTACATATGTCCATATAAAAATGATTGCCGTACAAACGCAGCAATCATAATGTGTATATATATTTTTTTCAGTAGCTCACGCCATGATCGGTCTGAACTCCCATTTACCATCGCCATCCAGATGCAGCTCCGTATCATGGCGTTTAAACAACGTAGACCTGTGACCAACACTCACTATACTGATATCGGGCAGTTCTCGCCTCAAGAGCTCATACATCTCTTTCTCACGCGGCTCATCGAGCGCGGATGTTGCTTCGTCAAGGAAAACCCACTGAGGTTTCACGAGCAGTACGCGCGCAAATGCAATGCGCTGTTGCTCACCCAAGGAAAGTATCCGGCTCCATTCATCTATGTCATCGAGCTTATCCGCGAATGTCCCCATTCCAACCTGATCGAGCGCAGATCGTATGGCATCGTCATCCGGTGCTGCAGCCAGAGGATACGTAATAGCATCTCTCAGGCTACCTAGCGGCAGATATGGTCTCTGCGGAAGGAACAGCGCCTTCTCACCCTCAGGCATAGATATCCTGCCATCCCCATACGGCCATATACCGGCAATCGTCCTGAGCATGGTACTCTTACCCGCGCCAGAAGCTCCAGTTATCAGCACGGCACTGCCGCCAGCAATGTCAACATCTACATTTCCTGCAAGCACGCGACCGTCTGGCAGCTTCACATTGAGTCCATCGAGCGTCAAGGAACCGCCAGCATGGCTGATGTGCTCCACATCGCTCTCTATATCCTCAACCTCTTCCATATGTCCCGTAAATCCACCAAGTCGCTTCAATACCGCAGCGAGCTGTGCGATCGTATCGTATGATGTGACGAAATACGATAGCGCATCCTGTACGCGACCGAATGCCGACACGGTCTGCATGAGTCCACCGAGTGCCATCGCACCACTAAAGTACTTAGGTGCAGCCATGACGAGAGGTACTATGATAGCCAGCTGCGCGTACCCATTTACATAGAAATTCAGCAGCTTCGTCTGACGCATAAGGCTCCAGAAGTTGCTTATGACCTTTGCGAATCGCTTACTAAATCCTTTTTTCTCTGGCTGTTCTCCGCCGTAGAAAGCAATGCTCTCGCTGTTCTCTCTCACGCGCATCATTGAAAAACGGAAATCTGCCTCGTAACGCTGCTGATCGAAATTCAGACCGATAAGCTTGCGCCCTACCTTATGTGCAAGGTACGTACCAACGACCGAGTATATCAGGGAGAACCACAGCATATATCCGTATATCTGGAACTCATGTCCGCCTACCGGTACTGTAAGGACGCCCGACAAATTCCAAAGGACAACGGCAAACGCAGCGAGCGTCGTCAGCTGCTTGAGTAAGCCCACGAAAAGCTGCAATGTCAATGAGACGAACTGGTTTATATCCTCCGATATACGCTGATCTGGGTTATCGGCATCGCTTCCGAGCACCTGAAGTCTGTAATATGAACGGTTTTTCATCCACCGTACAAGATATTTGTCCGTCATCCATGTGCGCCATTTGATCTGCAGCATCTGGCGCAGGTATATCGCATATACAGAAACCACGATATACATGAAAGCCAGCAGGGTAAATCGACCGACAAGCGGCCAAAAACTGTCTGCCTGATATGCCTGCAACGCATTATAGAACACATTATACCAGTCGTTTATCAGCACCAGGAGGTACACGGCCGCAAAATTAAGCAGGATAACGACTGTCAGTAGTCCAATGGCCTTCCACTTATGCTCGGACACCCAGTATCCCTTAGAAAGAGTCCAGAGTATATGCTGCATAGATTGTCTCGTCTTCATCTGTAAAAAATCACCTTGAAAATAAATCTGTATACGCATGCGTAACACCGATGCGCACTATATATCCGAATATATCCAGTATATCCATTTGGCGGCACACATGCAAGCATTTATGTTATAATAAAAACAACAAATATTATAGATAGAAAGGAATACTTCATCATGAGTATCATCATATCCATCACAGTCATTGCCGCTGTACTCATCATAGCCGCCCTGCTGTGGCACCATATACCAAACAAGCGCGTGCTCGCCGCCTTCTGCCTGATCATAGCTGCCGCCGTAGCCGTATGCGTATGGAGTCAGGAGCCTAAAAGCAAGGCAAGTCCCGAGGAGATAGAAGCTGCCCGCGCACACATATCAATGCAGCAAGAGATATTCACACCATGGTACAACGAATACCAAGGTTATATCAACCAGCTCGATCAGAACTGGCAGCAATATCATAATATACTTGAAAGCTTCAACGAAGGCGCCTCGAGCTTACAGACCACATATCTACGCCTCATGGAGCTTGAAGTCAAGTCAAGCCAACTTTCAGGACAGATACGCCAGCACACGCCACCACGTGACCTGGATGACAATATATATGATCATGCTGCCTCTCTCATATCAAAAACCTCAGACTACGCCTCAGCGCAACATCAGGCGATACTAGAAACGCGCGACGCAGCTGATCCAGCACATCAAAAGTCCGCCCTCCACTCTGAGCAAAGCCGCGAACTCATGGATATAATGGTCAGGAAGTCACCTGCAGCACTCTTCTCTGCCGAGGACATATCAGCGATCAGGGATGAGCTGCGACTGCCTGGCAAGTAAAAAAAAAGCCGCATAAGCGGCGTTGTACACATCCGGTACTAAAAAACAATAACATACATATAGGGGTTAAGGGATTGAAAATGAGATATTAGGGATCTGAAAGGGCATTCGTACAAGTATAAGGCAGTGCGTACGAATCAGTCAGTCATGCTCTCGCAGCTGCAACAGCCTTGACGAAAGCACGTGCGTTATCAGTTACGCCCTGATAATCGCCCTTCTTAGCCGGCCCGGTGAGGCTTCCACCTGCACTGACCGCTACGCAGCCAGCCTTGAGCCATTCTGCCGTATTCTCGACGGACACCCCACCCGAAGGCATGAGTGGCGCCTGCGGCAGCGGACCATGGATATCCTTTATCATCTTCGGGCCGACGATATCGCCCGGGAATATCTTCACGATATCAGCCCCAGCGCGCAATGCATCTACCACACCGCCCGGTGTCATAACGCCCGGTACAGAGACAACGCGGTACAGATTGCACATCTCAACGACTTCTCTGTCAAAGGCAGGCGATACGATAAACTTCGCGCCTGCAATGATCGCGAGCCTTGCACTTGCTGCGTCAAGAACGGTACCAGCACCTATAATGACATCAGAGTCACCAGCATATTCCTCAGACAGTTCCTCTATAGCCTCAGGAGCATGCGGTGTCGTGAATGCGAGCTCGATGGACTTTACGCCACCAAGTATGCATGCATCTGCGATCTTCACGCCATCTTCTTTGGTCTTGCCGCGCACAACCGCAACAATTCCCTGCTCCTGCATCTTCAGGATCGTCTCATTCTTTGACATCTTATCTGCCTCCAAAAGCTCATCCAATATTTATCACTCAGGCTGCCTGCCCAGATAGGCCAATATGCCGCCATCAACATATAATACATGCCCATTAACGAAGTTCGATGCATCAGACGCAAGGAACACTGCTGGTCCCTCGAGATCCTCTATCGTCCCCCAACGGTTAGCCGGGGTCTTGGACATGATGAACGAATTGAACGGATTGCCAGGCGTGCGCAGAGGCGCCGTCTGCGGCGTAGCGATATATCCAGGTCCGATACCGTTGCACTGGATGTTATTAGAGCCATACTCCGAGCAAATATTGCGCGTCAACATCTTCAGCCCGCCCTTTGCTGCTGCATATGCAGACACCGTCTCACGGCCGAGCTCACTCATCATAGAACAGATGTTGATGATCTTGCCATGACCCTTCTTGATCATTCCGGGGATAACGGCCTTAGACACGATGAATGGAGCATTCAGGTCTATGTCTACGACCTCGCGGAAATCCTCTGCAGACATTTCGGTCATCGGTATGCGCTTGATAATCCCGGCATTATTGACGAGGATATCGATCGTACCAACCGTCTTTTCGATGTCAGCGACCATCTTCTGCACATCGTCCTCTTTCGTCACATCGCAGAAATAGCCTTTTACTTCTATGCCTTCCGCCTTGTATGCGGCAAGAGCCTTTTCCATATGTTCCTTGCCACGGCAGTTGAACACGATTTTCGCACCGGCCTTTGCAAGAGCCCTTGCAATCGCGAATCCGATGCCGTACGCTGCGCCCGTCACAAGTGCGACCTTCCCATCAAGGGAAAACATGCGGCTCATATAATCCTTCTCCACATTGCCACTCCTTCCAACGAATATATCAGATTTAGCGAAGATCTGTATTCTTTATATCATCCATATCGGTAAAGGCCTTGTTCTCTCCGCCCATTGCCCATATGAACGTATAATTCGATGTGCCACATCCGGCGTGAATGCTCCACGACGGACTGATCACAGCCTGCTCATTATGCATGATGATATGGCGCGTCTCCTTTGGCTCTCCCATCATATGGAAGACGACCTCATTCTCCGGCACCTCGAAATAGAAGTATATCTCCATGCGGCGTTCATGCGTATGCGCCGGCATCGTATTCCATACACTGCCCGGCTTCAGCGCAGTCATGCCCATGGACAGCTGACATGTCTCTAGGACATCCGGATGAATGAACTGATTTATCACGCGATCATTTGCCGTCTCCATGGATCCACATGGCACCTTCTTGGCATCCTTCAATGTCAAGAGCTTCGTCTGGCACGGCTTATGCGCCGGCGCAGATACCATATAGAACTTTGCAGGGTTCTTGGCGTCTACGCTTTCAAACGTCACGTCCTTCGTCCCCATCGTGACATACAGGCAATCCTTGAAGCCCAGATCGTATGATACGCCATCTGCAGCGATCCTGCCTGCACCGCCAACATTGAATATGCCTATCTCACGGCGTTCCAGCACATAATGCGTGCCGAAATTATGCCATACATCGATGCCCTTATCTAGCGGTACGACTTCATTCACCGGCATGCAACCGAATGTCACCATGCGATCGACATGCGAATAGACAGACACGACCTCGTCAGGCTTGAACAATGTATCGATCAGGAACTCATCCCTGACTTCATCCGTCGTATAGCGCTTGAAATCACGCTGATTCACTGAATACCTGATGTCCATATCAGACTGCCTCCATAAATCTCTCAAGTTTCTCACGGTCTGGCAAGCCTTCGTTATCTCCAGGCGACATGACTGCCAACGCGCCTATTGCCGCACCGCGCCTTACGGCATCCTGTATCGTCAGGCCCTCGAGCAGTGCGCTTATCGTTCCAACAGCGAAGCCATCGCCTGCGCCAACGGTATCAACGACATGCTCTACCTTGAAGGCAGGCGCGATAAAGCTCGTCCCATCTGCCTGCTTCACAAAGGATCCCTTCGTGCCAAGCTTAACGACAACAGTCTTAGCACCATTATCTATGTAGAAATCCGAGATCTTCTCAGGATCTCTCGATCCCATCAGGGTTTCTCCCTCACCAATACCAGGCATCACAATATCAGCGAGCTTTGCAAGGCTGTTGATAGAGCTTACCATCTTCTCCTTGCTGCTCCAGAGCATCGGACGGAGATTCGGGTCGAAGGAGATGCGTACATTATGCATCCTTGCCAGTTCCATCAGCTTCCTTGAAGCCTCAAAGCAGTTCTCTGAAAGAGCAGCAGGAATGCCGGTCACGTGGACGTGCTTCACATCGTCCCAGCTGATATCTGATAAAGACTCAGGATCGAAATGTGAGAAAGCGGTATGCTTGCGGCTGTTGAACACATACGGATCATGTCCGTCTGTCACTTTTTCTTTTATCTGCATACCAGTAACATGCTCTTCGTCATATGACAGATATCTGGTATCTATGCCATTCTCCTGCAAGAAATCTGCTATATGCTCGCCAAACGGATCTTTTCCGACGCAGCTCACATATGAAACAGAATGTCCAAGCCTTGAAAGGCCGATTGAGAAGTTCACTTCTGCGCCACAAACAGCGCGTGAAAAATAAGTTACATCCTTCAATGGACCGGGATCCTCCGCAATCAGCAGGCCCATCGGCTCACCCATCGTCAGCACTTCTGACATCTTTATCCCTCCAAATATTTACATCGATTTGCGAAAACGTTTTATTAGAATCAGCATACCGTGACTTCTACGCAAAGCACGCGCAAAGTCACGATATATATGACCGCTAGAACTCAGGTCGAATTCCTGATGATGAGCTCACATGGCAGCTCTATCATCTTCGGCATGGCATCCTTATTATGATGTATACGGTACATCATCCTCTTGACGCACTCGCATCCAACACGGTATGTAGGCTGCGCAACCGCTGTCAAGCCACCGTCTACGAGGCTCATCCAGTCCCAGTCATCGAAGCTGCATATCCCCATATCCTCAGGTGCATGAAGCCCCAGCTGCCACATCGCCTTCATCAGCCTCATGGTGACTACACCATTCACCGTCATGATCGCACGTTTGCTGTCCTCAGTCTCCGCTACAAACCTCTGCAGCTCACTCACATCAGGTACAGACGCATCAAGCTTATAAAATAATGCACCCTCACCGAAAATCTCCGGGTATGCCTTATGAAACACCTCATAACGATGTACGCGCGTGCTGCTGCTTTTCAATTTCTCGACAAAGAACCCGACATGCTCATATCCTGTATCATGCAGATGATGCAATGCCCTGTACATGGCTGCCCCATCGGCTGCCCTCACCGTATCGAACACCAGATCTCTTGCCATCCTATCGGCAAGTATGAACGGTGTCCCAGAGTCATTGTACATCTTTGTCATGAACTCTTCATTCTCACCGGTCGTGTTGATGATAATACCATCAACGCGCTCATCAATCATCGAAAGTATGTAATCTCTCTCCTTAGATGCATCGTCATCCGTGTTCGCTATGAGCATCCTATACCCATACCGTTCACATGAATCCGATATACCCTTGAGCAGAATCGGTGAAAATGGACTAGTGATATCAGCGACAATAACACCGATAACCTTCGTCTCTTTTGATTTCAGGCTGCGTGCAAGATTGTTAGGACGATATCCCAGCTCATCGATGACCTTCGCGATTCGTTCGCGTGACTCATCAGACATGAATTCAAACTTACCGTTTATATATCTGGAAATCGTCGTTTTCGATACGCCAGCAGCCTGGGCTACATCAATAATCGTAACCTTTTGCTTCTTATGTCCTGCCATTTTTCTAAGTCCCTCTACTGCATATATCCCTCATTAAGATATGCATATGATTTATATGGATGGACGTTTTTCGCGTTTACGAAACCGTTTCACTTCTATTACTTTATGCGATTTTGTGCTGATTGTCAAGCATTTTTACACAAACCAGACACTTTTTTTCAGAACAGTACCGAAAAAATTGCAGATTCTGACAAATCATATTCAGGCATCGTCATAAACATCCTGAATGAACTTACGTGCGGACTCAGCATTATCTGGTGACGTATTTTCAAGCGTCGCCTGGATGAATGGCTTCTCTTTTTTCAGATATCTGATTATCCGCTTATAGTCCATGATACCATTGCCCGCCGCTGTAGAAACAAGCTTATCATGATCTACATTGAAGTCTTTTATATGTACGACGGATATATACTCTCCCAGCAGGTCGAGGGCTTCTTCTATCACAGCATCCCGCTTCATATAATTTTCCATGGACAGTAGATTCACGGGATCGAATATGATACGCAGATTCTCTGATGCCATCGTCCTGAGCACACAAAGTGCACGCTTTGGATTCCACACAATGTGGTTCCATACCGGCTCTATCGCGAGAACGACGCCGAAATCTTCAGCGCAGCGCACGACTGGCGCTAGATGGCGCATGAATGTCCCCAATGCTTCCTCACTGTGGCATGATGTCTCATATCGATACTCATGATTCGGAGCGCCTGTCTCCGTGCCGACGACACCGCAGCCCAAAAGAGATGCGAATCTAATGTGTGCATAGTAAGTGCTCTGTATCTGCCGCAATAAGCTTTCATCCGGCTCAGCCAGATTTTTGTAGCAGCCGAGGACAGCTATATCGAGACCTTCGCGCTCAAATATATGCCTTATATGCATAGCAAGTCCTGGCGTGAGTGCACCATTTCCTTTCGGAAAATCCTTCACTGCCTTTGACAATGCCAGATGCACACACACGAAGCCCTGTTTCCTGACTGACGCCGCACGCTGCATCAATGTGCCTTCAGTGGCATCATGCAATCTGATTCCGAGCTGTATCATTTTGTCACCTTTGGAAGCATCCCGATACCTTGCAGCCAGTTCGTTGCAAGCTTCGGCCACATGCCAAGCGCATTATCGTCCGCAATGCGCTCTATGCCGAATCCATGTCCACCACGGCGGAATACATGAATCTCCGAATTCATGACACCATTTGCACGCAAAGCCTGGAAATAGAGGACACCGTTCATAGATGGCACCACATCATCATCTTCTGCAAGCACGATGAATGACGGACTCGTATTCTTCGTCACATAAAGCTCAGATGAGTAGCGATCCTTTTCCTCCTGCGTCGGATTCATACCGAGTAGGCGCTTCTTCGTTCCATTATGCGCCCATTTGTCCTGCATGGTGATGACAGGATAACATAGTATCGCAAAATCCGGCTTCGCGCTGACATCATCTGATGCATCTACATGCTTGTAGAACTCATGGTCATACTCCGCATTGATGGACGAGGCGAGATGACCGCCGGCAGATGACCCCATGATACCGATCTTATTGGGATCGATACCCCATTCCTTCGCATGTGCGCGGACGATGTGCATCGCGCGCTGGCCGTCCTCAAGCATCACATCAGTACGATTGCTGTTATGCGGATCAGATGGCATACGATAATGCAATATGAAAGCCGTAACACCAGCAGGGTTCAGCCAGTGCTCTGCATACTCTTCGGACTCCTTGTCGATGACGACACGCGCGTAGCCTCCACCCGGAGCTATGACCACAGCTGTCCCATTAGGATGCTCCGGCAGGCGCACGGTCAGCGTAGGCGTCTTGATATGCATCATCGCGCGGTCGTGCTTTTTATTAGGGTCACTACTGCGCTCGACGACCACCTCATCAAACGTCACATTCTCAGAGCCTGGTGCCTTGTCCGGCCACAGGTTCATGACCTCGCCGTCCGTAAGCGGAGCAGCAAAAGCCGTACTGCTAAGCGTGCCTGCCGCCACGCATATCGCCGCCGCAGCTGCCGCACGCCTGAAGCATTTCCTATCGAGCTTTACGACCTTTTCTATCAGCTTTTTACCAAACCTTGGAATCTTGAATTCCATATCGATGCCCCCTGCTCTATCAATCAGCAAATCCGAATGTTACATCCTTGCCGATATTTATCCTCTCACCATTCTCTATGCTGACAGGCATCGTATTCAAGAAATGCACATTCTTGAAGGTGATGTCATGATGCTTTACATTCTCCGTACCATAGACCTCTATAGCAGCACGACGCGCTCCATACACGTTGCAATTCTCGACGAGTATATCATGGAAGCAGCCATCCGGAACGCCGCCAAAATCCTTTTTGATCATCTTATCCGTCGTATAGGCATCACGGTACTTCGTCGTGAATATGAATGCCTGCCTGCCCATATCTTTCATCACATTATTGCGGAAATGTATATTCCATGCGCCGCCGCCCATGCCCTTCGTCGTCTTGCAGCGAAGTCCGACATCCGTATGATTGTAGACATTATCCTCTGCCAGCACATCATGAATCCCCGCGGCCGTTTGGCTGCCGAAGACGACACCGCCATGTGCATGGCGAACATAGTTATTGAAGATATGTGCGCCAGATACGATGCGTCCCTTGTCTGCAGCCGCTACCGCACCCGTGCCGGCCTTGAATACGACGGCATCGTCACCGCAGTCGAAGTATGAATTGGACACGATAAGATCCGACCCCGTAAAGCCGAGGCCATCTCCATTGTTGCAATTATAGGTCAGGACACGAACATTGTTCACCGTCACGTGATGTACCTTGAAAAGTGTCATCATATGCATAGGTGGATTCGTGAGCGTGATACCTCCGATATAAAGATTCTTGACATTTTTCATGACAATAGAAATCCCGCGCTTGGAGTACCACGACTGCCAGTCCGTATCTCCCTGGCTGATAAGCTTCTCAGACTGCGTCCACGCCAAGAGTCCGCTTTCTCTCACGCCGTGCTCATCCCTCGAATCAGGACGGCGCATATATCCGTTCATATCCTGCTTCCAGCCAGAGCCATCTATCGTGCCCTCTCCGGTGATACGCACATTCTCTATTGCCTCCGCGTTCAGCAGTCCATCAAAGCCCTTCGGCGTATACTGCGCCAGGCTATAATCGTCGGCATTCAGTGACCCCTTCAGCACAGCACCACGATCGAGCTGTAGTGTCATATCGCTCCTAAGCTTCAATGAGCCGCTGACGAATACGCCCGCAGGTATCTCCAGTACGCCGCCTTTCGGCAGGTTATCGATCGCAGCCTGCAACGCGGCCGTATTCACGGTCTTGCCATCTCCTACGGCACCGGCATCGACTGCATTCACGATCATGGGAGCCGCCGATGTCATCTGCACGACGGCATTGCTGTCAGCCGACTCCTTGCCATCATGTCCTACAGCACGTACCGTGAAGCGATACTCCTTGCTAGCTTTTAATCCATCGACATGAAAGCTATGCTTGATTAAGAGATTTCCGCAAAGTTTATCGTTCTTTTCGCGAAAGGACGCTATGGACTCATCACCTATCGTCTGCAGCGTCTTCGTGCTCCCCACAAGGGCGCCATCCCGATACACATTATAGTAAGCGACATCATCGCCATCAGCCGGCCTGTTCCAAAACAGCCATGCCTCATCATCATCGAACGCCATAACGGGTATCTTCAGTCCCTCAGGCGCATGCTTCGGTGCTGCAAAGCCGCATGACGCCGCCATGAGGATACCGCATGCTGCAGCCGCTGCCGCCACGGATTTATATCGCATGATACTGACCTCCCTTATCACCTATACCCGCAAGACGCTCGTACTCCTCTGCCGCAAGGATGAATGGTCCGATACCCTTAGGCTCATTGCAGACGATAGGCTCACTGATGTAGTAAGCAAACGAACCGTCACGCTCACCATAGGCCTTTGTTGGCTTGCCGCCGAGCCCTGCGACGAAGCAGATCTTATTCAGGTTGATCGTCCCCATCGGTGTCTCAGAGATAAATTCATCTATGAGACCCTTATAGGACTCCTCGGCATTCTTCTTCATCTTTTCCGGCAAATACCCCAGGCGTACACCTTTGAAAAGTGTATACGCGATCATCGATGAGCCCGAAGCCTCCAGATAATTCCCCTTACGGCTGCCGCAGTCAGGGACCTGATACCACACGTGAGACGCCGGGTCTTCGACCTTAAGGAGTGCCTCTATCGTCTCGTTCAGGATATTCTTCAGCTTCTGATGGTACTCAGAGCTCTCCGGCATCACCTCGAGCGTATCGACGAGAGCCATAGCATACCAGCCCATGGATCTGCTCCAGAAATGATGTGACAATCCCGTCACAGGATCTGCCCAGGGCTGCTTTCTCGCATCATCATAGGCATGATACAAAAGCCCCGTCTTCGGATCGCGATTATGCTTCCTCGACAAGACGAACTGGCGTCCGATATCATCGAACTCCTCCTTCGTGCCGCCGAACTCCGCCAGGTACTTCGCATAGAACGTAGCGTCCATATAGAGGCCGTCGAGCCATATCTGCTCAGGATACATCTTCTTATGCCAGAAGACGCCCTCCTTCGTGCGCGGATGATCGTCGAGCTGACTTCTGAGGAGCTGCAGTGCCTTGCGGTACTTTTCCTCATGCGTCTCATGCCATATCGTGAGCAGTATCTTGCCATTGTTCAGATGGTCGAGGTTATATTCAGAGATATCATATCCGCGTATACTCCCGTCATCCTGCACAAATGTGTCCATGCACTGCTTTATATAATCAAAATATGCCTTGTCACCTGTCGCCTTCCAGACGGCTGCTATACCATCAAGTGTCAGCCCGAACTCATATGCCCAATAGCTTGTGAGATCGGTATGACGCTTTATCACGGAATCAGCCATCCATTTTGCATATGATCTCATCGTTTTCCCCTTTCAGACGCTCAATCAGCCCGCTGGCTGTGTCTTCTTCTCGATCTTATCGGAAACGCGCATCAAATCATTATGGCCGAAGCACTGCTCATACTTCCAGCCAGTCAGATCCTCGATGGCCTTCTTCGTCTCTGGCGTCACATCAGCCATGCTGCCGCCCTCACGGATACGGTGCACTTCATCGACGAGCAGCTTATGCGTCTCCTTCGTCAATGTAAGCCTACGAGAAATGAAGTATATGATGATGCACAGTAGGATAGGCATAACGACCGTCATGAACATGACACCGTCTACAGCCGACTCTGTCTGTGCCTGTGCGCCCTTTTGGAATCCGAATGCAGCAAGTCCGACACCAAGCAGGAATCCTTCAGCTGCAGATGCGATCTTGGACAAGAGTCCATTGACACCGGTAAAGATACCTTCACGACGCTCCATAGTGACAGCCTCATCGATATCTGCCATGAACGGAAGCTGGAACACGGGGATATAGTCGGCGCCAGCCTTACCAACGTTATTGATGATGGCGAGTACGGTCAGCCATACGATAACGACATGCTCAGGCATATCGAAATGTCCGAGATACAGTGCATAGTAGCCCAAAAGCGATCCAACGACAATGACGGCCACGACCTTGAATGCGAAAGGTCCGCCATAGCGGTAGCAGAGCGTGATGAATACGGCCAATGCGATGAACGAGACGAGCGTAGCGAATGACGTGATGACAGACGTAGCGCTCTTCGAGAGAGCCAATGCGTATATGACATAGTATGTGAACACGCCAGCTGCGAGATTCTTGTAAATACCGATGAAAAGCATCATGCCCGCATGAAGGCGGAAAGCGCGTATGCGCATCGAAGCGAAGATATCATTGAACAGCTTCAGGAGCACATGATGTACAGAGCCCATCTTCTCCGTGTAGTGGATATCCTCAGGCCTGCGCTCGAATGTCAGCTTGTAAACGACCAAAAGGGAAATGCTGACCACGATAGCATATGAAAGACCGGTATAGAAGAAGGCATCAACATTGCCATCGCCGAAGCGCTGGAAGAAGAATGCCGGGAACAAGAGCGCAATCGTGCTGGCAAATGTACCGCAGTATTGCTTTGCAGACACGAGTTTCGTCTTCTCAGAAGCCTTCTGCGTCATCTCTGCCGGAAGCGTAGGGCCAGGAACCATGACGCTCGTGAACACCATCTCATAGATCATGTTAGCTATCACATAGAACGTAAAGCTATGACCCGTCGTCCAAAGTATCGGGTATGTAATGAGCACCAGCGGTGCGCCTGTCAATATGAAGAACCTTCTGCGGCCGAACTTCTTTCCGATCTTCGTACGTCCAAAGTTATCGCTGATATATCCCATGATAGGATTGCCCAGTGCATCGACAAGCCTTGCAATCGTGAAGATAAGACCTGCCTTTACAGGAGAGATATCGCAGTACATCGTATAGAACAGCATCAGGAACGCGGACGACAACGCCTGTGAGCCGCCACCAAGGAAGTTCAGGCACGCATAACCCAGAACGTTCCACCAAGTTACTTTCCTTGCTTGCATTTATTATTCTTCCCTTCTAAAACCCCTAGCAGTGCTCTATGCACGTTCGCCATTATCATTAAAGCTGAAAGTCCCATCCGCGAGCTTTCTGCCATTGATCGTCACATTATCGAGCGTGAGGTCTGCCACATTCCGCAGCACTGCCTCGCCCTTCACACCAGAAAGATCCATGTTGCGCAGCGTCACATTGCGTATCGGTGCATCTGGGAACCCCTTCATGTACAGCGCATGCTCTGCATCTATGCTGCCGCCCTCTGCCGTGCTGAATCCATCGAGCGTCACGTTCTGCAGTAGCGGCAGGAACTCGCCTTCATGCCCCTCCTCGTAGTAGAAGTCCGCATGAACCACCGCCACACGCGACTTGTTGACAACGCTGTTACGCACGTATATGTTCTCCAGACGGCCTCCGCGCATCGCATTCGTCTTGAAACGTATAGGATAATCGAGATTCGGGCTGTCAAAGAAGTTGCCATCCGCAAACACGTTTCGTACACCACCGGATATCTCACTGCCTGTAGTAATACCGCCATGGCCATTCGCGAAGCGATTCCTACGGATAATGATGTTCTCAGACGGTACGCCAATACGACGGCCATCCTCATTTCTTCCAGACTTGATTGCGATACAGTCATCACCTGTCAAGAAGTAACAGCTGTCTATCAGCACATTCTTCGATGACTCTGGATCCACACCATCATTATTATAGAGATCTGTAGCAATCTGCACGCCACGTATCAGCACATTCTCACACAGTACAGGGTTGATCTCCCAGAACGGTGAATTCTTTATCGTGGTGTTCTCAATACGCACGTTCTTGCAATGGTAGAACTGTATAAAAGGTGGGCGCAGCGTCGAGACCTGATCATCAAAGACACGCTCTTCCACGGGCGTACCCTTGCTGCTGTATTCAAACAGCTTCTCGCGCTGGATCTTTTGATCTGTCTCGCCGAAATATCCGAATTTCCACGGCATCCAGTTGAACTCATCAGCCGCACCGTCCAGCGTACCAAAGCCCGTGATCGAGATGTTCTCTCCACCGTCTGCATATATGAACGGAGAGAAATTCATGCATTCAACGCCCTCCCAGCGGCTCAGGCGCACCGGATAATACTCGTTTGTCTTATTGCGCATGAAATGCAGCTTAGAGCCCTCGCAAAGGTGCAGATCAACGCCGGACCTCAGTACGATCGCCCCAACGAAGAACTTTCCGCGCGGCACGATGACCTGTCCGCCTCCAGCGGCAGCCACATCATCTATAGCCTGCTGGAGCACCTTACCATAGAACTTGACCGCCTGCACGTGACGTACGAGACGCTTTCCTGTATATTCATTGTCACGCTTCAGATCGAACTTCGTACCCTCATACGGGCCATCCGGATGAGTGAAATATTCTTCCTCAGCGTCAACCACAAGGTGCTTGTATTTATCCTCCGTGATGCAGCGTACAACGTTAGCCGTAGGCTCAGGAATCTCAGAAATACTCTTCAGTATGTCAGCGTACAGCTCCTTGTTCCATTCATATGGCACGCCCGTCTCCCCCTTTATAAATTTTCTTAAATTCACTTCAATTGTGAAAATATCTCTTAAACAATAAAACCGGCATCTTCTAGCTACGCCGGTCTTATCACTTACAGCGTCACGCCATCCTTGAATATCGCGAGCTCATGCTTATCAAGCCGCTCAGACTTCGCATGACGTGTGCCCGATGCGATATCAAGCACCAGCTGCATGAAGCGATCGCTGACCGCATCCATCGTCTGATCCTCGAGCAGCACACCCGCATTGAAGTCAATCCAGTTCTTCTTTCTGGTCGCAAGCGGCGAATTGCTCGCTATTTTGACAGTCGGAACAGGGCACGCGAACGGCGTCCCACGCCCCGTCGTGAACAGTACCATATGGCACCCGGAAGCCGCAAGCGCGTTCGCAGCAACCAAGTCATTGCCCGGGCCCTCCAGCAGCAGCAATCCCTTTTCCGTCGCTCTGTCACCATACTTCAACACGTCGATGACAGGGCTCGTGCCGCCCTTCTGCACGCAGCCCAGCGACTTATCTTCAAGCGTCGTGATACCGCCGGCCTTGTTGCCTGGTGACGGGTTCTCATTGATCTTCTCGCCATAACGCATAAAATAAGATTTGAAATCATTGATGAGTGAAACCGTCTTGTTGAACGTTTCCTCATTACGGCAGCGGTTCATCAGAAGCGTCTCAGCGCCAAACATCTCCGGCACCTCCGTAAGAGCCGCCGTGCCGCCCGCCGTCGTAATCTTATCGGCTATAGTACCAACGAGCGGATTTGCCGTTATGCCGGAGAATCCATCCGACCCTCCGCACTTCAGGCCGATGACGAGCTTCGATGCAGGCTGCTCTGTCCGATGGAACTGATCCGCATACGCGCAGAGCTCCTTCACGATCTCGATGCCGTCCGCGATCTCATCCTCTGACTCCTGACATACGAGGAACTTCACCCTATCGGGGTCATACTCCCCGATAGCCTCCTTCATCAGGCTGATCTGGTTGTTCTCGCATCCAAGTCCCAGCACCAGCACAGCTCCGGCATTTGGGCTGTTCACGAGCCCTGCCAGTATCTTCTGCGTATGCAGCTGATCATCATCGAGCTGTGAGCAGCCATGCGGGTGACTATACGCGTATATCCCATCGATATTATTGGTGAGGTACCGCTGTGCACCCTGCTCTATAGAGCGTGCGATTGCGTTCACGCAGCCGACCGTAGGTATGATCCATACCTCATTGCGGATACCCGCCTTGCCGTTCCCACGGTCATAGCCCATGAAGGTGTATTCCTTCTTCGGATAGGATCTTGGTATCGTCGCCTTTGATGGCTCATACTTATATTCCAGCAGATCGCCGAGCTCGCTCTGCACATTATGTGTATGCACCCAGCTGCCCATGGGAATCGTCTGCTTTGCTATACCGATTGGGAAACCGTATTTTATGACCTCAGCGCCCTTCGGGATGTCGCTGATCGCTACCTTATGTCCGAGGGGTATTTCCTGCCATATCTCAACAGGCTCACCATCAAGCATCACCGTCGTTCCCTGTGGTATCCGCTCAACGGCAACCGCTACATTATCACTTTCATTTATCTTATAAAGCTGAGGCATCTCATATCACTCCCTGCCAAGCTCTTCGATATATGCTTTAGCTCCTGATTTCTCTATGTTCTCCAGATGCTTCTCAACGGCATCATAGAATCCCGGTATAGCCGTGAGGTCTTCACCCCACCACTCCTTCTGCTTCATCACAGACGTCACATACTCCGGCGTAGAGAGCCCTGCATGAGCCTTTATGAAATCGAGCTTATCCGCATCATCATGTATCTCATACTCGTTCGTGCCGCGGCTGCCGATGAGGCAGCCATCCCCCGCCTTCGTCGTACGATAGAATGCGAGCAGTGCCGCGAACGAATACGCGAGCCACTTCGGCAGGTGCCCCGTATTGGACAAGCTGTCTTTCAGGCTCGGCAGCACACGTGCACGCCACTTCGAGATCGAGTTCAATGAGATGGAGAGAAGTGCATGGTTCACGAAAGGATTCTCGAAGCGCTCAAATACCGCTCTTGCGAATGCCTCGGCTTTCTCCTTCGGCAGGTGCACCGTCGGAACGATCTCGCCGAACACGCTCTGATCGAGCTGACGGCGTACTGCCTCGTCCTTCATGCACTGGCCGACATAGTCGAGACCTGCAAGGTATGCACCGAGAACCATCGAGGTATGAGCGCCGTTCAGTATGCGCACCTTGCGCTCCTTGTACACGTCTATCTTATCGACAAACTCGACGTTCCATTTGTCTGTGGAAATATTCAGCTTGTCCTTTAGCCCCGTATCGCCGATGACCCACAGTCCGAAAGGCTCGCCCTGGTCGAGGAGTGCGTCCTCGTAGCCAAGCTCCTGACAGATCTTTTCTGCATCATCGCGCGGATAACCCGGCACGATCCTATCAACGAGTGTGCTCGCAAAGATGCATACATCGTTGACCCATGCCTTGAACTTATCATCGAGCTCCCAAAGGTCAGCATATCGCAGTACGCATTTCTTCAGCGTCTCTCCGTTGTGGTCGATAAGCTCGACCGGCAGCATCGTCAGCGCGCTTTCCTTCGATCCATTGAAATGCTTCCAGCGCGCGTACAAGAACTTCGCAAGCTTTGCCGGATAATGCTCAGGCGGCTCATCCGTGAATTTGTCCGTATCCACGAATACGATTCCTGCCTCCGTCGTATTAGATACGACATATTCCAGCGTATCGAGCTTAGCGAGCTCCATGAACTCGTCATAGTCGTCGTATGCGCTCAGTACGCGGTCGATGCACGTCACGACGCGGTTTTCCTTATATGGCTTGCCATTCTTCTGTCCGCGCAGGCACACCGTAAAGAGATTATCCTGCTTGCGAAAAGCCTTCCTCTTGTCATGCCCCTTGCGAGCCTGTCTGGGGATCACGACCGCCACATCGCTATCGAAGCCGAGCTCCTCATTCGCTACATCGATACCATAATCCACAAAAGCACGGAGGAAATTCCCCTCTCCAATCTGGAGGAAACGCACAGGATGCTTCTTCCTGCTGAATACTTCATTTATCTGCTTCATGCTGTCTTTACCCTTCCATCAAAATCGAGCTGCGTCAAAATCAGAATCCGAAATACCTTGCCGCATTATTGTAGCTGATATCCTCAACCAGCTTACCGAGGAAGTCCATATCATCCGGATACTCTCCGTTTTCTACGAGGCGGCCTATCCAGTTGCAGAGGATACGCCTGTAATACTCATGGCGCGTATATGAAAGGAACGAACGCGAATCCGTCAGCATTCCGACCACATTGCCGAGCACGGAAAGATTAGCGACATTCGTGATCTGCGCTTCCATGCCTGACTTCGTATCATTGAACCACCAAGCGGCGCCCTGCTGGATCTTGCCCGGTACCTCAGGGCCCTGGAAAGAACCGATAATCGTTCCGATAAGTGCATTATCTGATGGGTTCAAGGAGTAAAGGATTGTCTTCGGCAGGCAGCCCTTCTTCTCCATCGCATCGAGCAGTGCGACGATACCCTCACCGCAGTTATATGAGCCGATGCTGTCGAATCCCGTATCAGGTCCCATCTTCTTGAACATGCGCGTATTGTTATCACGCATAGCAGAGTAATGAATCTGCATGGCCCATCCGCGCTTTGAATACTCCTCACCGAGGAAGAGCAACAGTGCCGTCTTGTACTTCTCTATCTCATCCGTCGTCGGCACCTTGCCGCCAAGCATCTTGCTGACGATATCATCGAGCTGATCCTCTTTAGCCTCGTTGCAGAACACATACTCGAGTGCATGGTCAGAAGCCTTGCACCCCATAGACTCGAAGAAATCTATACGCTTCCTGAGTGCCTTGCGGATATCGTCCATCGTCTTGATATCCGTGTCAGAAACCTCTGCGAGGCGCTTCATATATGACGCCCATTCCGGCTTCTCTATGCGCAGTGCTGCATCAGGGCGCATAGCAGGCAGCACCTTCGCGCTGCATGTGCCATCCTCGCGGATCTTCTTATGCCATCTGAGGTCATCAGCCGGATCATCCGTGGTGCAGATGACCTTTACATTCGACTTCTTGATGATGCCCTGTACGCTGAGCTCTGGGCTCTGCAGCTTCTCGTTGCAGATGTTCCAGATCTCCTCAGCCGTATCACCGTTCAGCGTCTTTGTCACGCCGAAGTAGCGCTGCAGCTCCAGATGTGTCCAATGATACAGAGGATTGCCGATAGCCCTTGGCAGTGCCTCAGCGAACTTCTGGAACTTTTCGCGATCCGTCGACTCGTTTCCGGTGATGTACTTCTCATCAATGCCATTCGAGCGGATCATACGCCACTTGTAATGGTCACCGCCAAGCCAGACTTCGGTGATATTCTTGAACTGCCTATCCTCTGCAATCTCCTGAGGATTGATATGGCAATGATAATCGATAATAGGCATCTTAGCTGCATGCTCGTGGAACAGCTTCTTAGCAGTCTCGGTTTCCAGCAGAAAATCTTTGTCCATAAATTTC
>OMZT01000143.1 GCA_900315615.1 uncultured Veillonellaceae bacterium
ATGATCCTCATGTCCGTGTGTAAGGACTATAGCCTTCACCTTATCATGATTCTCCATCAGATAAGTAATATCCGGTATTACCAGATCAATTCCAAGCATATCCTCATCTGGGAACATCAATCCAGAATCAATAAGTAGGATTTCATCACCGCAGCGGACGACTGTCATATTTTTTCCGATCTCTCCCAGTCCTCCGAGCGGTATGATCTGTATTTTTTGTGGTCCCTTTGACAAAAAACGACACCTCCGAATGTCATAGCACGTCTGCGATTCCGATCACACACGCAAAAACAATACTATTCGAACCGTTCCTTTCTATATGAAATTGTGATCCGTTCCAAATACTTCTTGTATATTGTATCATCGAAAAACGTATATTGCAAATGATTTTTAAAGCATGACGCTGTGCTGTGCTTTGTCAAGCATCAATTATGCTTGTGTTTAGTGCTGAGCATTTCCTATTTTCCCATCATGTTATTTCAATAAAAAAGACTCCCAGAGTAAAATACTCAAGCAGTCAATTATGGCATTTCATACGGTATACTATATTTTCATCTTGAAAAGCATTTTTGAGCGCTTTATGAATTCATCTTGATTTCCTGCGCTGTTATGCCATTCCACATGGGCATTTCCATTACCATTCAAGAGCCCATAGCTCTCTAGACAACGTCTCGTCTGCCGTGCAGTACCATCCGCACCATCATACAGCTTGACATCCTGCCCCAGTATAGATTGAATCATTGGCCGTACAAATGGATAGTGGGTACAGCCGAGCACGGCGCTCTCTACATTTCTCCCCTTAAGAACAGCAAATTTTTCTGTAAGGAAATCCCGCAACTTATCTGAATCAAGTTCTCCGCGCTCCACAAACTCTGGAAGTCCCGGCAGTGGCAATTTGATGATATCAATCTTCTTACCATACAGATCCATAAGATGTGCGAATTTACTGAGGCGCAACGTTGCTTCCGTAGCGAGGACAGCTACAGCACCACCATGTCCCTCTTGCACGGCAGGCTTTAAGGCAGGCTCGATACAGATGATCGGCATATTCTTATATTTCTCACGCAATTGCCTACCAGCAGCACTTGATGCCGTATTGCAGGCTATCACGATTGCCTTGACTCCATACGACAGGAGTCTATCCGCAGCATTTTCTGTAAGTTGTAATATATCATCCGCCGTTCTCGAGCCATACGGAGCGTTCGCGGAGTCACCATAGAATATGAAGTCCTCATCTGGCAAGACCTTCACAAGCCTGCGCAGCACGCTTATTCCTCCAAGCCCTGAATCAAACACGCCTACCGGTAGGCTTTTTTTATCGTTATCCATTTACTCTCATGCTCCCGTCTCTCCTCACATACGGATATTATACTTCAAAAGGATTCATTCTTCAAGCAACGTGAAATGAAGCACAAAATATTCAAAGATGATATAATATCACCGTAAGGGATCTACATCATGTATGATATAAGGAGTTGAGAGCGATGTACAAACATACACTTTACACAATTTTCACAGCTGCTGTCATGTCATCCGTAATCACATTCTCACTGCCATATAACTCAGCACAGGCACATATAGATGCAGGTATTGGCGTGTCTCTTCCATCTAGCAAAGGCTACACACTAGCCGGTGATGTATGCGCCTCTGCATCGGTCGGCAGCTTTACGATGGAGGCCTCTACTGAGCAAAAACGCAATAAGCTATTTATCACATTTATAATAAACAATGATACCGATTCAGAAATATTATTCGACCACCGTAGTGGTCAAAGCTATGATGCAGTGATATTTGATAAAAAAGGCAGTGAACTATGGCGTTGGTCAGATGGCATGGCATTCACTCAAGCACTACGCACCGAATCAATCCCTGTGGGGAAAAGTGCTGTCTTCAAAGCTGAAATCCCAAAAGAAAAATGGAAAGATATACGTGACAAAGCCCGATTCGTAAAGATATATATTGCGGATACTCCATATTCCATTGCTCTGCGCTTGCCAGAGGAACAAATACGCCATGACGGCAGCCATATAGGCATAGGTATTGGCATAGGGACACATCACGATTGGTAATAAAAAAGATCCGAGAGAAAAACTCGGATCTTTTTTATTCATTATTTTCTTAAAAGCTCTACCATAGCATCGCCGACTTCTGAAGTTTTTGCACCCCCCCCAAGGTCAGGTGTCAAAGCCTTCTTCTCTATGAGCATTGTCTCTATCGTATCAATGATCCTGCTGCCCCATTCTTTATATCCGAAGAAATCGAGCATCTGGGATACAGACCATATAGCCGCCATCGGATTTGCCAAGCCTTTGCCCGCTATATCCGGAGCTGAACCATGAATAGGCTCAAACATTGACGGGTATTTCCTCTCAGGGTTCAGGTTAGCACCGGCGGCAAGCCCCATGCCTCCTGCTATAGCTGCGCCGAGGTCTGTCAGTATATCCCCAAAGAGATTACTTGCTACAACGACTTGAAAACGCTTTGGGTTCTTAACGAAGAACATGCTGGCTGCATCCGCTAGAAGCGAATATGTCTTTACCTCTGGATATTCCTTGCCGATTTCCTCGAACATCTGATCCCAGAAAACCATCGAATATCCAAGAGCATTACCCTTAGACACGCTTGTAATCGTCTTACCATTTTCACTAGCGAGCTTATAGGCATAGCGCATGACACGCTCCATACCATGTCTCGAGAATACACCTGTCTGTAAGGCCACTTCGCGCGCAGTGCCTGGATATAGTCTCGCACCGACATCAGCATATTCACCTTCGCTGTTTTCACGTACAAAAACCATATCAATATCGCCAGGCTCTACGCCCTTAAGTGGGCACGGTGCTCCCTTAAGGAGTTTTATCGGTCGCAGATTGATATACTGATCGAATCCACGGCGTATCTTCAGCAACAGGCCACCAAGCGAGACATTATCTGGCACACCCGGATAGCCTACTGCCCCGAGATATATCGCATCAAAGTCGCTGAGTCGTTTTAGGCCATCCTCTGGCATCATTTCTCCGGTCTTTAGATAATACTCGCATCCCCATGGGAAATCTGTGAACTCAACAGAAAAACCGCCATCTATCTCACTGATGGCGGACATAACCTTCTTACCCTCTGCGATGACCTCTGGACCTATCCCATCGCCAGCCACAACAGCTATCTTGTAATTTTGCATACCCGAATCTCCTTTCAAAAACCGGGATGCATGCCACACCCGGCGCTTAGCAAGCAAGTTCTGCTTCATCTACGCCGGACATCTGACAGATAAAATGTTCTGTCAGGCGAACCTCCATCTCCGGAAGGTGAAGATCATGTATAGCGAGTATAGCCTGATCACCCAGCGCGTGTACTATTTCTACGGCACTGGCAGGAATTCCTTCACAACGTAGATAATATGCGAATACGAGAACATCCTCACGCGACGCTTCGACCTTATTGCCATCTGCATCGTATACCGTAAATGACGGACACTCAGCACTACCATGAAATACTATTATCTTGTCAGCTCCGACACCGACCTTGCGTGAAGCAAGCATGCGGATTCCATCAGCGGATGGATTAAATCCATCACGTCCGTCTGTCACGAGATATTCGATATTCTCATATATATAATCTTTCAGAATCCTCATCTTGCACGCCTCCAATATCTGCATCTCTCATTTGATTTAATGTAAGTATACCAGTCATAATACATCATGCCAATAAGAAAAAATGCTGTATATATTGCAAAAAGTGCTATCATAGATTTTTGTTGAAATTTGAGGATTTTCTACTATCACCTAAACGTTTTCAGTGCGTTGTCATATGCGATTTTCGTATTTTTATCGAACAGGATCCATGCAATCATATCAAATGCCCCTGGATAACCATCAATAACCTCAATCACCGTCTTTATGGCAATTTCTGCTGCCTGTGTTACAGGATATGCGTATACGCCAGTAGATATAGACGAAAATGCTACACTCCGTATATCATGCTCCATTGCAACCTTCAGCGAATTCCTGTAGCAATCAGCAAGTAAATCCGCCTCACCATACCTACCTCCATGCCACACAGGACCAACGGTATGTATCACGTAATCACAAGGCAGGTTATATGCATGTGTCATCTTCGCCTCACCCGTCTTGCATCCACCGAGTGTCTCGCATTCCGCCAAAAGCTTTGGTCCTGCTGCCCGATGTATAGCACCATCAACACCTCCGCCGCCCATCAGGCTATTATTCGCCGCATTGACTATTGCATCCGCATAATGTCTTGATGTGATATCGCCTAGCTCTGTAATGATTTTCGTCATATAACCCATTCCTTTAGACACTACTCCACACCTGGGAAACTATCGACATACTTAATCCTTATATCTGGAAAGCTTTCGACAAACTGAATGGTAAAATCTTCTCCATAATCCACGAACTGCCATTCCCCAACATCATCGGGAAAGGAACTGACAACTTTAACACGCAGGTCTGGAAAGGAATCCACAACTTTGACCTTAATATCACCAAAATGCTCAACTACCTTTACCTTGCCAGCAAGTCGGATCCCCTTATAATAGCCATCTGCATTGATTTGTGTGGCCGCACTTGCAGTAGGGATCATCGTAAGCATCAACAAAGCAGCTATAAAAACAGCTCCAAAACGATGAACATATCTCATATCAGCACCTCCAATTCTAACTTCTGATATTCATACTAGAATAGTTCTAGATGAGCTTTGAACTATCCTGCATAAAGCCTTCATCATCTATTGTAATATCCTAAAATACATGCTATGCTTTATATGCTCGGGGAGCCTTATGGCTGAGAGGAAGCATTCGCTTCGACCCGTTACCTGATTTGGATAACGCCAACGTAGGGAAGCATATATCAGCATAGCTATATAAGACTGATCTTTGCAGGCGTCCATTTCGGGCGTCATTTTTTTGCAGATATGACATCTGCCATTTGCAAAGGAGAAGGATAATCTTGAAAAAAACAATCAATATCGAAGTGCAAAAAAACCATAAACGCGTTCGTGAAATGGCAATGACCGGCCTGCTTGCTGGATTGGCTGTAGTTGGAGGAGCACTCATCGTGATACCTACGCCATTCGCACGATGTGTACCAGTGCAGCACATGGTAAACGTCCTATGCGCTGTATTGCTTGGCCCACGCTGTGGCACAACCGCTGCTTTCATCGCAAGCACACTACGCAACATCCTCGGTATAGGTACGCTCGTAGCATATCCCGGCAGCATGTGTGGGGCCATGCTCTCTGCATTACTATATGCACGCTTTCACACGCTCAAGGCCGCTATCATTGGCGAGATATTTGGCACCGGTATCCTCGGGGCTCTACTTTCATATCCAGTGTCCGCCTACCTCCTCGGAAATGCCGGCCTGGCCGTATTCACTTTTGTCGTACCGTTCCTTGTCAGCACCAGTGCAGGAGCAATATCTGCCGGCATCCTGCTCAGTATACTAAGTAAGAACGAAGCATTTAAGCGTATTATGAGGAAAGACTGCTGACTGACGCTCTTAGCATGACACATAAGAATTGATTGTCTTTCGCTCTCACTTTTTGTATAAGCGGAGTTTACATTTAGATAGCATAACCTAACCATTGCAATTTTTCGCCCACACTTGCGGATGAAAAGCCCTTTTTGCTAGCTTTATCATAGCATCTTTACAACAAAACTTATGCAGAAACTTGCTGATATCTTTTCAATCCGTGACCATGAATGTATCGCCTTATAAAATGACTCCTATAGCCAAATCCTGATTCAGCCATAGGAGCCATACTTAATGCTCTGATATTATGCGATTGTTCCTTCTGATAGGTCTGGCTCTGCCATCCTGCCATATTCCTCAAGTGGCACAGGACGCGAGTATAAAAATCCTTGTACGCAATCGCAGCCAGTCGTGCGCAGGAATTCTACCTGTTCACGGTTCTCCACACCCTCGGCAATGACAGACATGTGAAGCCATCCTGCCATATGTACGATAGAACTGAGAATATTATTTCCACGCTCGGTGTGATCCTTACTATCGAGGAATTTCAAATCCAGTTTCAAGATATCAACAGACATATCCTTCAACATATTTAGTGATGAATATCCGCTTCCGAAGTCATCCATAAGAATCTTGAATCCGCGACGCTGAAGTTCACTAGACATACGTATGATTTTCTTAGGATCCTCCATATACGCACTCTCTGTGAGCTCAAGCTCAAGCAACTGAGGTGGAATATGATATTTCTTCACGAGATTCACAATAACAGGGACGATGTTTTCATTATAGAAATCCATCCTTGAAATATTAACAGATATAGGATGTGGAACAATTCCATGGTCAAGGCAATTCCTAAGGAACTTGCAAGTTTCTTCCCAAACATAGTAATCCAGCTTGAATACAAAGCCATTCTGCTCGAATACAGGTATGAATTCGCCGGGTGAAATCATACCCTTTTCTTCATTTTTCCAGCGCACAAGTGCTTCTCCGCCTACTACCGTTTCTGTTGTCAGGGAATACTTCGGCTGCACATATATCTGGAAATCCTTATTTCTAAGTGCCTTTTCCATGTTGTTGACAATATACTGCTCTCCAACAACCTTCTTATGCATTCCTTCGTCATACTCTGCAAAAGCCTGTACTGTGCCATTCTTTGCACGCTTTAATGCGAGCTCCGCGCGATCGCACATCATGCCTATGCTTAATGACGGGTCTATCACGCGATACACACCATATCGTATATCAAGACGGTAATCTTCATTTGGAACGGCAGTCAACTTGTCCAGTGCGTCCATATAAGCGCGTCTTCTCACCTTTGAAGATGGGAAGCATACTATAAAGTGGTCTGCATACAGCCTACCATATACAGTCAAGCTCTCGTTCTCATCTCTCAGGCACTTGGCGATGCGCTTTAAGATCTGATTGCCAGTCTTCTCTCCGAACATCTCGTTTACGACCTTAAATCGAGATATGTCAACAATCATAATCTCAAAAACGATGTCCGGGTGTGCATCAATCATATCTCTGGCAGATATGCCAAATGCACGCCTATTGAAAAGGCCTGTTATCGGATCAAAGAATTCACGGAACAGGAATCTTTCACGCATCCGTTTCATTGGCATGGTAGATATGATCATAGACCATGCTGCTGATTCTCCATTGTCAGTTTCTTCGATACGTCCACTCTCAAGGACTTCGACAGGTGTGCCATTCTTGGCCATCAACCTGTACTCCGAACGGTACATTGTTCCATCATTCTTGCGACAACGTATCGATCTCAGGAACTTAGCCCTATCAGATGGATGTACAAGTGCGAGGAAATCCTCTCCCCCGGCCATACGGAACTCATCTGCGGACACGTAGCCAAGCATCTGCCAAAACTCATCAGTATACTCGAGTAATCTGCTGTGATTTCCGATCTTATAAACTACACATGCAGACTCGGTTTTCTCTGTTAGAAACCGTTTTTGTTTTTTGGCAAAAGATAGCCCCAGTTTGGCGAGCGTGTCATTCGTCTCTTGTTTGATAAGCTTTAGATCGCCCATCATCCAACCCCCTGATATAATTCTACATTGGTGCATATATGTGTCGATCTAGTCTATATATGGTAAATAATCATTTCTCGTGCCGCACCCTCAACTTATTGTTATTATATCTAATTTTATTCTCACAATCAATTGATTTGGTCGATAATAGTATTTCTGACCTAATCGATTGAAACAAATAGTGCATGATTTATGATTCTAAACATAAGTCATCTGTCCTATTTATAATGAGCTCTCAAATCCAAATCTAATTTTACTATATTTCCCGCCAATAAAGTTGCTGAATCCTAGCCTCTCAAATTCAAGACTGCGTGCATTTTCTTTCAACACTACACGACGACCTATACGCATTGCTTCACGCACCGCCTCTATGCTCACAGGTGCGTGATCTGCAGTTACTCTAAGTGGTGCAAGCTGTGTACTTTTCATCAACGGATATCTAAACATCGGATCAAAATACACTACATCAAAAGCTTTATCACTCTGATGTCTCATATAATCCATGTAATCAACATGAATCACTTTGATCCTTCTCATGGCCTCAAGGGTACTCTTGCTTTTTGCAGGATAGTGAGACAAACCGTATGAAACAACAGCCTCTATTGCCGCAGAGTGCTCTAATGCCGTCACCGAGCCAGTACTGCCCGCGATATATGATTCGACGATAGCATCTGCGCCAAGTCCAAGAGTGCAGTCAAGTACCTTACTCCCTTCTTTCAAGTCCATAGCCTCTGCCATATGGTCTTTCATACCACGTTTCAGATTCTTTATCCTGATATGTGACATATTGGGATGAAAGAAGAACTCGCCTGCCATCGTCTCAAGTATGAGCTGCTGCTTTTTTGCTACGAGTATAACATCAACATCATACTCCTTCATCAGGTTTTCATATGACATCGAGCCTCGCCTGACATATTGCATCCCCGTACGTTCTGATGCCAAAAGTGCAATCTCTTCATCACTCTGCGTACATCTATAGCTTGTTGTGACTATACCATTTTCTTCAAATGTCATCAAAAGCCTGTCCTCTTAAACATTTTAGCAAGTTCACCGGATGTGAATTTCAATATTGTCGGTCTCCCATGTGGACATGTATACGGATGTTCTGTACGTGAAAGCTCATCCAATATAATCTGCATCTGATGCTGATTGAGTTCATCACCGGCCTTTATAGCTGCACGGCATGAAGCTGTGGCAATAACTGATTGGCGTATTTCCTGCGGTGATGATATCTTTCTTTCGAATATATCCGACAGAATTTCTCTTACGGTTTCTTCTGCATCCTTTTCGGGTATATCCATCGGTATTTCCATCAATCTGAAATCGTGGTCTCCCGCCTGCTCCATTGCAAACCCCATTTTACGAAAGAGCTGCAGATTACTGCCTACTATCTCGGATTCGCGTTGGTCAAACTCCAATATCTGATGCACGAGCAACTGCTGGCTGGGGATCGCTTCTGCATACCCTGAATATTTGTCAAAAAGTATACGTTCATGTGCAGCGTGCTGATCGACGATGTACAAGCCTTTATCATCCTTTGCAATGATATACGTCTTATCTACTTGACCTATAGCCACTACACTTCCAACTAAGTCGTTATCTGCTTCTGTTTTCTCATTTCTTGAGTTATTCTCTGGAGACTCCGCAATCATCTGTCTGTGCAGCAAACGCTGAGCCTCTTCAAAATCCATAGCTGGCTTATCAGCGATCATACCGCTATTTGTCCTATTATCATAAGAAACTGATGAACGGATATGATCAAAAAGGCTGTTTTCATTCATATGAGCGGAACTCTTTCCCTGTCCAGGTTCCACCACATAATGTTGCTGAACATCTGTCGTCCCAGGGTGAAACTCCATATGCTCAACGTGCCTTTCAGCATTCTCCGCATAGCCTGCTACACTATCCAGCGAATTTTTTTCAGGCCTTATCGCATCTACTATAGATTTGTATACTGCCTTGAACACCGTGCTTTCATCCTGAAATTTCACCTCGCTCTTTCTCGGGTGAATATTCACATCTATGCTTCTTTGAGGAATATCGATACACAAAACCGCCAACGGAAAGCCAGATTTTGGTATCATTGCACGATATGCATTATCGATTGCCTTCATGACGGCCCTATTGCCAATAGCACGCCCATTCACTATAAGTGTCTGCCACGCACGGCTACTCTTGAGCATGGACGGTTTAGTAATATATCCGTTGATATGTATTTCTTCATCCGGAAATTCAAGCTCAAGCCCCAATAAAGAATCCGCAACCATGCCGCCATATATGCTCTGAATTGTGTCGAAAAGGCTTCCCGTCCCTGGTGTCTTCATTGTCTGTTTACCATTATTTATGAATCTGAATGATATCTCTGGATGTGACAATGCGAGCTTGGTAACGACATCACTACAATGATTTCCCTCTGTATGGTTTGTCTTGAGGAATTTCTTTCTTGCCGGCACATTAAAAAACAGGTCTTCTGCTCTAACAGTCGTACCGATATTGCCTCCAGCCTCTTCTACAGACGTGTTCCTGCCGCCCTCTATGCAGATCCTAGTACCAGTTTCATGGTTTTTTTCTCTGGTAAAAAGCATAAAGCGAGATACAGCAGCAATCGTGGGCAGTGCCTCGCCGCGAAATCCTAGCGTATCTATACGTTCCAGATCTGATGCCTCTGAAATCTTGCTTGTCGCATGACGTTCGATTGCCAGCTTTGCATCTTTCATGCTCATACCGCATCCATCATCCGTGACGCGTATGAGTGAAGTGCCACCAGACGCCACTTCTATTTCTATGTGTGCCGCACCTGCATCAATAGAATTTTCGACCAATTCCTTGACTACAGAAGCAGGGCGTTCAACAACCTCTCCTGCTGCTATTTTATTTATGGTGCTACTGTCGAGCACATGAACATCCGCCATGCATATCTCCGTCCATTCTTTACATTGGAAAATCAACCTTGCCCCGACTCGCTTTTAGCCTCATTCTGTAATTTGTAAAGTTCATTCAAGGCTTCTATAGGCGTCATCGTCATAATATCAAGCTCAAGCAGTTCATTATTTATCGCTGATCCAAACAAAGATCCAAGGGTTGTATCCTCTGTCGCAATCGGCTTATTTGGTTTCACCTGTGGCACAGCATCATTCTCTAAGGAATCAAGGATCTGCTCAGCCCTTTTTGTAACAGATTTCGGAAGCCCTGCAAGTCTTGCTACATGTATACCATATGATTTGTCAGCACTTCCCGCTACTATTCTGCGCAAGAATGTAACATCTCTTCCCCGTTCTTTCACTGCTACGCAGAAATTACGTATCTTATCACTCTCCATATCTGTCAGTTCATGGTAATGTGTTGCAAAAAGTGTCTTGGCATGAACGCGTTTTTCTATATGCTCTACGACTGCACGTGCTATGCTCATACCATCATAGGTGCTGGTGCCGCGTCCTATCTCATCGAGAATTACAAGGCTGTTTCTTGTCGCATATTTGAGTATTCGAGCGACTTCGTTCATCTCTACCATGAACGTGCTCTGCCCGCTCACGAGATCATCACTAGCACCTATGCGCGTAAATATCCTGTCTACTGGAGAGATTACAGCCTCCTTAGCTGGCACGAAGCTTCCTATCTGAGCCATGAGTGTTATTAGTGCCGTCTGCCGCATATACGTAGATTTACCAGCCATATTTGGACCGGTAATAAGCATGATTTCGCAATCATCATGACTCAAATGCGTATCATTTGGCACGAAAAGATCTCTCGTCAGTATCCTCTCAACAAGCGGGTGACGCCCTTCCTTGATATCGATAGCACCATTATTTCTGATATTAGGCCTGACATACCCATAATTATCCGCCGCTTCCGCAAGTCCCTGCAGCACATCTAGCAGGGCTATCACACGAGCAGTTGCCTGTATCTCTTCAAGTCTTGATTTTATGAACTCCCTGACTTCTGTAAAGAGATTATACTCGATATTG
>OMZT01000084.1 GCA_900315615.1 uncultured Veillonellaceae bacterium
AAAGCCCGTCGGCGGATGCGCAGGCTGCTGCGCGCTCTGCCGCGATGGATGCGGCCGCAAAGATGCATGCAAATGAGCAGACCCCAGAGGGGCGTAAGGCCGCAGTTGTACAGGCGGCGCGCTCTGGCAATGCACAGATGGCAATGCCATCGCCGGCAGTGCTCTTAGGTGAGATGGAGTTCAGGGGCTATGGCACCTTCGAGAACGTGGACGCGAATACCGCGAAGGCAGAGATCACCGTATACGATAAACGGCTTGACCGCGAGCGCACGCTTCATGTCGTACTGAAGCGCAGCGGCAGTGGCTGGAGGCTGACAGAGGTACACGGCTTTTCCGGCGTGTATAAGATGGTACGTGACGCGCAGAAGCTTCAGCTTGCAAAGAAGAACGCACCTATACGCTCGCAGATCGAGAATGCCGTGAGCCTGGGCAAGTTCAAGGCAAAGATCGAGAAGGGCGACGAGTACGGCTTCTCGGATAAGCTGATACTGACCGTGCCATGTGAAATCAAATCAGATAACGAGGTAGCAAGCTTCACCGGCAGTGTCGTGCTGACCGATGAGGAAGGCCGTGAGAAGGCGACGAATTTCACGCAGGAGGTGACGAGCCGCAAGATGGACTTGACGATCACGCGCATATTGAATCCATTCATCGATGTGGACGCCTCATTGATGAAGCACGGCATGCGTAAGTCGAGCATAAGCATCAGGGTTGACAGCGTGACGTTTGCAAGCGGCAGGACATTGGAGCTTTATACGAGCCTTTACTGAAAATGGCGCGCATAAGCCCGTGATGTCAATCGCAGGATAAGGCATTTACCTTTCTTTCTGTGTTTATCTATTGCAATAACGGGGGTAGTCGTATGACAAAAGAGCAGGAGCTAAGGCTGCGGGATATCTTCCGTCCGAGCTACAGGAAGCGCCTGGAAAGCATAGATTGGCCTACCATGCGATTCGCGTACTATACGAGTGCCACGACGGGCATGAATATCCTGAAGGGGCAGTCACTCTGGATGCGTGCGGCGGCATGCATGAACGACTACAAAGAGATAGACTACGGCATCAAGATGCTGTCCGACGCGATATACGGCAGCAAGAGGCGCATGGAAAGGCTCGAGCGCACAGCTATCAGCCTACATTGGGGCAAAGATATCTTGATACGCATGCTCAGCGCGCTGAACAAGAACGAAGAAGGCCTCACGACGAACACGTACCTTGCCTGTGTCTCCGAAAACATCGACGAGGACAACGAGCGCGGCAGATTGTCTATGTGGCGCGCATATGGCAGACGTACAGGCGTCGCGATTGTCATGCACGCAGCGCCGCTGCTTCATACCGAGAGGCTGCCGCTCAGCCTGCATCCCGTATCGTATCTTGGACAAGCTTCGTTTGAGAGCGTATTGGATAACCTCATAGATCGTATCGATCAGTATAGCGAAGAGATTCAGGCGATACGCCCTACAGAGACGTTGCAGTGCTTCCTCGAAAGCCTCCTGTTCTCGCTTTTCTCACTGAAGCACCCTGGATTCAAGGAAGAGCGTGAATGGCGGCTCATCTATCAGGAGCGGTCAGGACTGCTGCCACATGACATCGTCAGCGTTGACGGGGTGCCTCAGATCGTGTATAAGGTACCCTTATCCGCACCCGCTTCGCCGCGTGAGGGGTTGAACTTAGAGAATGCGCTCGACCATATCATCATCGGCCCCAGTCAATATGCGGCAGTCATACAGAAAGCGTTTGTGCGCATACTCAGAGAGCTCGGCATACAGGACGCGAAAGAGCGTGTCACACTGTCTAACATACCGCTCAGGGCAGAGCGCTGATATGGCGTTTATTCAATGCGGCGGCAGGAATCTTTCGCCCGTACATAGAATATCTCTACGATAGGATATGTGCGGACGGAAGATTTTCTTTTTGCCGCAATACGGACGTTGCCTTTACCTTTAGAATGGAGCGATGAATATGTTCATTGATACACTTGACGGATTCATGCGCGGGCATGGTATCACGCTGACAGATAAGCAACTCCAGCAGTTCTCCGACTACCGTGACCTGCTGCTCGAATGGAACGATAAGATAAACCTCACAGCCATCACCGATGACGAAGGTATCGCAGAGAAGCATTTCGTCGACTGTGTGTCTGCCTACAGCCCACGCAACTTCAAGCCCGGAGTAACAGTGCTCGATATCGGCTCCGGGGCGGGCTTCCCGGGAATCCCCATAAAGATCATGGAGCCTGGTATAAAGCTGACGCTTATGGACTCACTGCAAAAAAGGCTGGATTTTCTCGAGGCACTCACCGAAAAGCTTGGATTTGACGATGTAGAGCTCGTGCATATGCGTGCCGAGGACGCGGGACAGGATCCAAAGTACCGTGAGACGTTCGATATCGTGACGGCCAGAGCCGTGGCGCGCTTCGCGATACTCATGGAGTACACGCTGCCATTCACGCGTATCGGCGGCACTGTCGTTGCACTGAAGGGACGGCAGTATCATGAAGAAGCCATGGAGGGCGAGGAGGCGCTGGCTGTGCTCGGCGGTGAGCTCAGAGAAGAGCGCGTCATAGAGATCGACGGAGGCATACATGCCGTCATCGAGGTGGAGAAGGTACAACATACGCCGGATAAATATCCGCGCAAAGCAGGCACGCCTGCAAAGAAACCCATTGGGATATGATGTTTCACGTGAAACAAGCTATGCCCCCTGTGATATCGGAGGAATCAGAATGAGACTTGGAAACTATGCACTGGCACTGATGATGGCGGCGGTCATCGCCGTACCGGCAGACGTGGGCGCAACGACATATAACGAGTATCGTGACAGCCTGGGCGTAAGTGATGTACAGGGCGCAAAGGCAGGCGGCTTCGCAGAGGAAGCCGCAAAGGACGGCAAGGAAGTCGCGTCAGGCGTCGAATCTGCCGTGAACAATGTAAAGGATAAGGCAGCGCCATCCAAGAAGGACAAGAAAAAGAAAGATCAAAAGCTGCC
>OMZT01000133.1 GCA_900315615.1 uncultured Veillonellaceae bacterium
CTTTACCATCCATCGTGAAGGACTACGAATTATCCAAGAAGTGTAAATAAACAAACTGGGCATGGCATTGTCCAGCAACAGGAGCGCCCGTAAGACCGTCGCGAGACGGCAAGAGGCGTTAGACACTTTGGAATCCATCGGCTTTAGCCGTGGGGGAGGATGTCAACGTGCAGGAAGCACGTTGATGTAAAGATGCATGCATATGAAAAAGAATGCTGCCACTTAACGCGGCAGCATTCTTTGTTTGAAATAGGCTGAGCTTATGATCTTATTCTTCTATAGGCTTATCTTGCAATGCGTCGAAGCCTTCCTCGCCTGTGCGAATCTTGACGACGTTCGTGACAGGTGTGATGAAAATCTTGCCATCGCCGTAGTGACCGGTGTGGAGGACCTTCTTTGCTACAGCCACGACTGTCTCAGGCGGTATTGCGGATACGACGATCTTGACCTGAATCTTCGGGATGAGCTTAGAAGCGACCCTGGCACCACGATACATCTCCGTGTGCCCCTTCTGCAGCCCGTATCCAGAGACCTGCGTTACAGTCATTCCCGTGATGCCTATGGCTTCGAGTGCGACCTTCAAAGGTTCGAAGCGATCACGAGAGGTGACGATAGATACGCAGGTGATAGGCTTACCACCAGGTGTCGGGGTGGTCGTGACGGTGATAGGAGCGACCTCGGTATCGGCTGCAATCGGAGCAGGTGCTGACGTGGAGCCAGGAACCTCAGGAACCGGCATGAAATCAGCATATGCGGATGCGAGACCATGTTCCTCGAAGTCCAGACCAGCAGCCTCTTCCTCGGCGGATACACGCAGGCCAATCGTGGCTTTGAGTATAGCGAATACGATGGAGATGACGACTGCGACATAGGCACCGACGGCAAGTACGCCGATAATCTGTGTGATGAGCATCGCAGGGTTACCCGTGTAGAGAAGGCCATCTTTTACTGCGAATACACCAGTGAGTATCGTACCGAGCGCACCGCAGACACCATGTACAGAAACAGCACCTACTGGGTCATCGACCTTCAGCTTCTGATCGATGAACTCGACCGCGTAAACGACGACGATACCAGCGATAAGTCCGATGAAGAAAGCTCCGAGCGGATTGACCGCGTCACAGCCTGCTGTGATGGCAACAAGACCTGCAAGCGCACCGTTCAGTGTCATAGATACATCTGGATGACCGTAGCGTACCCAGGTGAGGCACATGACGGCGGTAGCTGCAGTCGCGGCCGCAAGGTTGGTCGTAACGAAGATAGATCCGGCAGAGATGAGCGTCTCATCGCCCGTCATGGAGACGGTAGAGCAGCCGTTGAATCCGAACCATCCAAACCACAGGATGAACACACCGAGAGCTGCAAGCGTGAGGCTATGTCCCGGGATAGCATTCACAGAGCCATCCTTGTTGTACTTGCCGATACGTGCACCGAGCATCAATGCGCCAACGAATGCGCAGATACCACCGACCATGTGCACCACCGTGGAGCCTGCAAAGTCATGGAAGCCCATGTTGCTGAGCCAGCCGCCGCCCCATGCCCAGTGACCAGTGACAGGGTAGATGATGAGGCTGATGAGCAGCGAATACATGCAGTACGTGGAGAACTTCGTGCGCTCTGCCATCGAACCTGAAACGATAGTAGCAGATGTCGCACAGAAAACCGTCTGGAAGATGACATATGCGAGTGCCGGGTATCCGGCGTCATCTGCGACATCCCAGTGCTGTATGAAGAAATCCGGTGTACCGATGATACCGCCGACATCCGTACCGAACATGAGCGAAAAACCGATGATCCAGAATGCGATAGTACCTATGGACAGATCCATGAGGTTCTTCATGACAATATTTCCTGCATTCTTTGCACGCGTGAGTCCGGTCTCGACCATCGCGAATCCAGGCTGCATGAAGAAAACGAGAGCTGCACCTAAGAGGACCCATATCGTATCTACTGAGGTGTACCGGCCGGCCTTAGCTACGCTGTCCGCTGCAAAAGCCGTCGGCATAGCAGCGAGGAGCGCAGCCGTACAGGCCGCGGTACGTACATAACTACGAATGTGCATGATAGATCATCCTTTCCATAGGAATAGAAAAAGCGCCGCGCGGATAATCCATCTGGAGTATCCGGCGACGCCATTGTCGTCTGATAGATATATGATATCTGGAAGCACGTCCTGCAGTAACGCTGCTTCATGTGATATATGATAATCGTGAGTGTAAACTTTGTCAAGTATTTTTTTTAAAAAATATTGAATCAGAGATATTTCTTTCAAAGAAAACACATTATAGGCTTATACATAAACAAATGTGTATACACAGTGGATATTATTTTTCAAGCATGATATGCAGTATCTCGATATCGGTACTCTTCATACCATCTCGTCCGACGCGTCCAAAATTCTGTATCGTCTGCTCGCAGTCCTTTTCGACGAGCCCTTCTCCTGCAGGGAAGACGTGCCCGTTCTTTGCCATGATGTATCCCGTGATGCCCGCATCGACGGCTGATGACACCTTTGATGCACATGATGCCTTCGCACCGTCGCATACGATTCCACCAGTCGTATCGAGTGCATTGATGAGCGTGTTCTTTATCACCTGACGATCAGCACCTGCAAGATAGGCGATGCCACAGCCCGCAGCAGCTCCTGCAGATACGGCACCGCAATACGCTGAGAGGTTACCGATGTAGTATTTTTGATGGAGAGTCACGAGGTCTGTGAGGACGAGGGCGCGCTTTACACGATCAGAGTCTATGCCAAGCTCCTTTGCGTAGACGATGATGGGCATGGTGCAGGTTATGCCCTGATTGCCGCTTCCAGAGTTGATGATGACGGGCAGAGAGCAGCCGTTCATGCGTGCATCGGAGCCTGCTGCAGCCGCCGCGCGTGCCCGCATCCTGGTGCTTTTGGAGGCCTCCTTCATCAGTGTGTAACCTACGCCGGCACCCCATGGACGTGCTAGTCCAGTATCCGATATATGGGTATTGTACTCTATCAGACGGCTGATGATATCGTCGATATCATCTATATCTACCTCGTCTGCGAAATCGATGATATCATCCATATTGAGACGGCTCTTATCGCCTATGCGTGAGACTTCGGATGGTTTCCGCTTCAGGAGCACCGTGCCATTCTTCTCTATATAGGATATGTTGTCGTGGTTCTGGCGTATCTCTACGGCAGCCGTGTCATCTCCGGCAGATACATCGATGCGTATGAAGAGATTCTCTTCGTCTTCTTGCAATGCCTGGTCGCAGAAGCCCTGGCTGCAAAGCTCTTTTACGCGTGCTATATCATCTTCTTTTACGTCTGCAATCACCTCAAGCCCCTTTGAAGCATCTCCAGCAACGGCACCGAGTACGGCGGCTGCCCTGATGCCACGCTGCCCGCCGGAATTCGGGACGACGACGCCTTTCACGTTCTTGACGATGTTGCCCGAGCAGGTTGCCTTCATCTCTTTAGGCATGTGACCGAGCACCTCGCGCGCCTTAGCCGCCGCAAGTGCGATTGCGATAGGCTCCGTACATCCCATAGCAGGCATCAGTTCCTCGCGCAATATGGCAAGGTAATTGTTGTATTGTTTTTTGTCCATTTTTACCTCCACGTACATTTCTACCTAAGCCTATTATAAATTGATTGAAAACCGATGGCAATAGAGGTTCGCTTAATTGACAAAGCATCTTTATTATAGTAGTATGAAAAAGATATTGCGACTGATTTTTAATAGCATTTTCGGGTGATATGATATGAATAATATGCGAAGGCTGATGTATCTGCTGCTGGCTGCTGTAATGCTGCTTGCGGCAGGCTGTGGTGCGCCGTCTGGGACAGGCGACAAGGGAGACGCAGGGTACGACGTGACGGATATAGAGGGAACCGTCGTGCATATGCCGGATAAGCCCAAACGTATATTGACGCTTTCTATGAGTACGGATGAA
>OMZT01000089.1 GCA_900315615.1 uncultured Veillonellaceae bacterium
GAGCAGTCATGGAAGATACAAATAATTACCCAGTGGCTGGTAGCAAGAATGAAGGATATTCTATAGAATTCAGACCGGATGGCGTATACGCAGTCATTTATCCTGCAGACCCGTCAGTAGGTACAGCCGACTTATCTGATATATGTGAACAGCTGAAGGAACATAATGTACTTGATTATGATATTGAAGTACTGACTGATGCGATGAAGCAGATGACGGGCAAACCAGTGCTTATATCTGAAGAGACGGCTGACGAAGGAAGCGATGGTGAAGGGGAACAGAAACCAACAGAGTATGCTAAGATTACCATCAACATTTCGTCAGATCGCATGCAGGCATCAGTTCACAGAGATATAAAGATGGATGTGCAGTGGCCGACTGTGGACATGATACGTCAAGCATTGGCCGACAAGGGAGTCGTATTCGGTATCGAGGATCACGCTATAGAGGTTGGCGCTGGGCAAAGTGAGGACTTCGTTGCAGCAAAGGGGATACCTCCTGTCAATGGAGAGGATGCAAGAATAGAGCGCCACTTCAATATGGATGAAAAAGGAAGACCATCACGTAATAAATACAATCAGGTGAATTATAAAGACCTGAATATCTTTTTACTCGCCAAAAAAGGTGATGTGCTTGCTGAGCGTATTCCACAGACAAAAGGTACTTCTGGACGTGATGTTTTCGGCAATGAGGTTATGCCCAAGAATGGGCGTCCTATTCCATTGCCGGTAGGAAAGAATACAGAGGTCCAAGACGAGAATTTTATCGTAGCAAAAATAGACGGTCAGATCGTCGAATCCAATAAAAGAATAAATATAGATCCGCATTTAGAAATATCCGGTGATGTGGGCGTACCAACGGGTAATATAGACTTCGTTGGTAGTGTTGATGTATCCGGTAATGTGGAAGCTGGATTCATATTGAAAGCAACTGGTGACATTCAGATTCAGGGAATGATCAGCGGTGGCGATGTAGAGGGCAAGAATGTACATGTATCAGGCGGTATACAGGGTATGGGCCGTGGTACGGTGAAGGCCAGCGAAAATGTTGAGGCTGCGTATGCTGAAAATGCGGATATAGAGGCAGAAGGTAATATATATATTCATGACGCAGCACTTCACTCTAATATACGTGCGGGAAAAAAAATAGTAGTCAGCGGCAAGAGAGGGCTCGTAAATGGGGGATATCTTGCAGCAGGAGAGGAAATACAAGCAGTGACCATAGGTAACCCTATGAATGTCGTTACGCGGCTTGTAGTCGGAGTCAATCCGATGCTCCAGAAGAAATATCAGGATGCATGCAAAGAGTATAAGGAATCGAAGCAAAGGCTTGACCAGCTTATGAAAACCTTAAATACTCTAGAAAAAATAAAGATAAATATCAGTACGTTACCACCTGAGAGAGCCGAGCAGATCAGGAAGCTGAAACTGTCACAGTTTCCTCTTGCAGGTAAGGTCGAGCGGAGCGAGAAGCTGGTGCGTGAGCTGGATGAAGAGCGTATGAAGATGCAAAAAGGACGTATAATGGTGGAGGATACTGTATATCCAGGAACCAAACTTTCTATCAATACGTTGATGAAGAGCCTTCAGACAGAGGAAAAGCATTGCAGCTTCATGGTTGATGATGATGGAATACGTACAGGTCCATATTGATTCTTTTGAAAGGCAGTGAGATAGAATGGACATAACGCCGATGAGCCTTCAGGCAGTTGTCCCACGTACGTCAGAGGCGACTCAGGTGCAGCAAAATCTCAATCAACAAGCGAATATACAGCAGGACTATCAGGCACTTCAGGATAAGGCAGAGATGCGTCTTAAGGAGACGACCGTGCAAACCAGGGAACGTGCAGAGGACGGCCGCATAAAGGATGACCCTGACCGTAGGAAGAAACAGGGTGGATATGGACGCGGCAATGGTCGAAATAAGAGAAATGACGATGAACAGGACGATATGAGCCCAAGTATGGCAGTGGATTCGATACGCGGACATCATATTGACATTGAAGGCTGATCTATGGTAACAACAGAAATTTTGGGCCTTTTCATAATAATAGGCGCAGCTATCGTGCTTATATTAAAGCATCGAATGAAAAAACAGCAGACAGAAATGGCCAAGGCAGAGATGGAAGTCTCAGCTGCAGAGCTTAGAAGCCGTTTGGAACATTCGGCTGATGAGATCATAGCGGCATTAGCCAGCCATGTGGATGAGCTTGAAAAGCTTATTGTCGAGGCGGATAAACGTGCAGCCATGCTTGATACGCGGCTGCGTGAATTACAACGTATGGTACCTCCGGAAAGAACCGATGCAGTTGAGTTTTCGGAGCTCCTGGATCAGTCGATAGAAAATGAGAGATACGTAAGTACAAGTCCAGTTAGTCAAAAGGCGCAACAATATCAGGTACAATCTGTAGGAAATCGAGTATATCAACAGAGTCTTAAAAACGAAGTAACAGCATCAGATACAGGTATGCAAGATGCATCACGTGCGGAGTTTCATGTTATTCAGCAAAAGCCTCAAGCTCAGACTACAAGTCCTACAGATGAAAATATGACCAAAAAGGCAGAGGCTGAAAAACCTGAAAATCATGCTCACTCACGTAGAGAACGTGAGGAATCTCCGAACATGAAAAAGGTTCGTGAGATGATCATGAGTGGGGCATCTGACGAGGAGATAGTTAGGGAGACTAATCTTGGGAAAGGTGCTATTACGCTTATGAGACAAATGTTGCATTAGGATAAAAAAATACTTGCTTTCTTTTCGCATATGGTGTATAATTACTTTTGTTGCACAGATGAATATGAATATAAAATCTTCGGGGCATAGCTCAGTTTGGTAGAGCACCTGGTTTGGGACCAGGGGGTCGCAGGTTCGAATCCTGTTGCTCCGACCATTTATTATGCGTCTGTAGCTCAGTTGGATAGAGCAACGGCCTTCTAAGCCGTGGGTCGAGCGTTCGAGTCGCTCCAGTCGCACCAAGAAGATTGAAACCTCCGAGTTTTTCTCGGAGGTTTTTTGTCTAGTGAGATAATGAAGCGAGATGATTTCCTACGTGAAATATCATGTTCGTGGATTTAAATAGGTAGCCCATCGAAATCATGCATCAAGACACATCCTGTATTGTAAAGTGATTTCATAAAGATAGCCGCCCGATGCGAATTCGGACGGCTTCATGGTGATAGTATGCGATTGTATTTCGGAAATCGTGCAAGGTTTGATACTACTACGGTCGGCTTATATGTTTCCTTTTTCGAGAATATCCACGACTTCGTCTCCTAACTCGTCTTCGGAGGGCAGCAGGATATGTCTCCTTTTTGATGCAACTTCATCAAAAACTGGTGCAATTGTATTGTGGGCAAAAAGATGATGATTGTTACTTGCATACATATTTTTCAACAAGCTGGCAGTGATGACCTTATCCCTTAGGGTCTCGACGATTGCTTCGCCTTCCTCTTTGTTGATTAAATAATCGACGGTGAGATTCTGAAACTCTGTGTTGATGATGCTGAGCATTTCTTTTGCATCATCTTCGATCAATCCATCAAGGACGAATTTTGCGGCAGAGCCAGCGGCAGAACCACCAGCAAATGCACCTGCCAGCCCGCCTAAAACCGTGCCGACGCCTGGCAGAATTGCACTTCCAAATGCTGCACCGGCCGCCCAGCCGCCCATGCCTCCGGCAACGTTAGCTCCCGTATTGGCTACATTCTTAAACATTTGAGCAAAAGAAATGCGCCCTTGAAAGAGGTTGGCGGCATCACCGACGGACAGAATCGCAACGGTTACTGCACCAGTGATGGCATTGCCACGCAACAATTTTGCTGCACTTCTGGTAGCTGCCGCGCCATAAATATTTCTACCTTCACGAAAAGCGTTGACGAGAGCCGCAGAGGCTTTCGATCCCATAAAATGTGCAATTGCTTCTGTTGACCCCATCAAAGCTGAATTGATGCCGGTTCTTGCCAGCTGGCTGGATGCTACGTTGGTCAATAACGTCAGTCCACCAACCTTTACGCCAGACCAGGCTGCATCAGCTAAGGCGTCATCAACATCTTGCCCGTTCCAAAGGTCTACAGCAAAATTGATGGCAGACGTTATGCCAAACGTGTATAATGCGGTCACAGCGCCTGTTACCATGTCATAAGTAAGTGATTCAACCGTTCCAGATTTTGCGATGTTTTTGGCCTGCTCGTATGTAAAGTTTCCTCTACGAACGATTCTTGAAGCCTCACTTGGATCGCTCACGCCGGGAATTTCACCTTGCTGGATCCGCTTTTTCATCTCGGCTACTGCCGCCTTATAGATTTCATCATCGGAAGGCACTTCAATCAGCATGGGACGTCCCTGACGATTGATATAGCGGAAATTTCCAAAGTTGTCAAAGCACTGGTTGATGTACGTTTTCCCTGTTTGGCAGTATTTTGATTGGATTTTCAGTCCACCGGCAATACGGTCTGCGCCATTTTTGGCATTATTGTCGCCAACGATTCTTGATCCTTTGCCATAAAGCGGACGATTATCGTAGAGGTCATTTGCTCTTTCGGCGGCGAATCCGTGACCTTGCGATGCGTTGAATTTTGCCTGATCGTACAAATTATTTACAGTAGATGCTGAACCGAAGAATAGCCCACTGGAATCCTCACCCCCTATAATGTTTTTTGTTTCTATCGGGATACTGTCATCGTCGAAGCGTTTTTTATGGTTTTCATAGACGACATCTTTGGCGTAAATAGCGAGAACAACATCGGATACAGTCTTAAACTTGAGGAATACTTCATCGGGGATATTGATATGAAATTCTTCTTCTATGTCCATACAGATTTCGACAACATCGAGCGAATCTATGCCTAAATCTTCGGCGGTATCATTGAGCGCGATTTCATTTTGTGCTATTCCAAGCTGGTCGGAAATGATACCGGCGAGGCGGTGGAATATTTCCTCTGGCGTCATAAGAAATCATCCCTTTCAATAAGTTGGAGTGGCGGTAAAACTGGTGATGTTTACGATGAAGTCACTTTTTTGCTGATTTGTGTGCAGATTTTGTTGTATTTTTGTCATCGTTGCAGCAAAAGATCCGGTAATTGTTGAAACAATTTTGTTTGTTGCGAGTGTACTTGCTGCAGCAGTGCCGACCACACTAGCAGTTGTTACGCCTGCGTGAATTTCTTCGCGCGACGGTAGTAGGTGATGTTCAAGCCCAAGAGAAAGCGCTTTTCTTCAAACGTGAGCCCCAATTTCAGCCCTCCTTTGCTCTTATTTTTAATTATCTCATATCGCAGCTTCGAATGTTTGGGTAAATAGTGATAAAAATATCACTCACGGTACTAACTTTTTGAGTACCAGTAAAAAATGAGCACTCATGTAGAAAAATCACCCAGACAAATTTATTGCTGCCTGGGTGATAAAATAGTATATCTTAAGATGTGGAACGATAGCAGATAATCGAGAACGACCGTATCGGAATGTACATGTAAGAGCTTTAAAACACTAAACATGACGCAAAGGTGATGGTAGATGATGTTAATCCTGGTAAACAAGAGCATATTGAAAATTCAACTATATAAAATATTGGACAGTAACCCCCAAGATCTAGGAAGTTTCATAGATGAAAAAAACCTCCAACCAAACGATGATGATATAGCAGAATATGATGATCATGTTAAGGTGAAGGCTGGTATATTCTTATTGCTCCCTGTCAGGACAAGAAAAGCAAATGGGCATTCGTGTTTATAACGAACGTATTCTAAAATACATATTATTTATGATTTGATAAACGGATTTAAAGTTATGCAAATCGATTTCTTAAAAAAATACCGTATAACTTCGTCACAATTAAATTGACATAGTTTTTGATAAAAATTGCAAATAATAATATAGCTAATAAATAGTAGACAAAAACACGTAAAAAGGGTACAATTATAAATGTTGAACGGGAAGAATCAATAATAATTACTGTTTCAATCCATACAGGGAGGCAAGGCTATGAATATTCATGAGTATCAGAGCAAGCAGGTCCTGAAATCGTTCGGTGTGAATGTACCGAACGGAAAACCGGCTTTCAGTGTTGAGGAGGCCGTCGCAGCTGCAAAAGAAATCGGTACATCAGTCGTTGTCGTTAAGGCACAGATTCATGCTGGTGGCCGTGGCAAGGCAGGCGGCGTCAAGCTGGCTCATAACCTCGACGAAGTAGAGCAGTTTGCTAAGGAGTTGCTGGGCAAGGTTCTGGTCACGAAGCAGACCGGTCCGGCTGGCAAAAAGGTAAACCGCCTGCTTATTGAGTCTGGAGCCGATATCGCTAAGGAGTACTATCTGTCTTTTGTTGTTGATCGTCAGACTGCGAAGGTGGTTATGATGGCCTCTACAGAGGGCGGCATGGAGATAGAGAAGGTTGCTGCTGAGACTCCTGAGAAGATATTCAAGGAGTATATCGATCCTGTCATTGGCTTGGCTCCTTTCCAGACGAGTAGGATGGCTTATAAACTAGGTCTGCCAAAGCCTGCTATCCGCCCTGCGCAGAAGCTGATGTCATGCTTGTATAATGCGTTTATCGGTAAGGATTGCTCGCTGGCTGAGATTAATCCTATGGTTCTGACGAAGGATAACGACGTGATGGCACTTGATGCAAAACTTAATTTTGATGATAGTGCACTTTACCGTCATCCTGATATCGTTGAGCTTAGGGATGAAACCGAAGAGGATCCAAAGGAGCTTGAGGCGGCAGCTGCAGATTTGAATTATGTCAATCTGGGCGGCGACGTCGCATGCATGGTTAATGGTGCCGGGCTTGCTATGGCTACAGTTGATATCCTCAAATATTTCGGCGGAGATCCGGCTAACTTCCTCGATGTCGGTGGCGATTCCAATCCTGAAAAGATTGCGAAAGCATTCAATATCATGCTCGAAGGCGGACAGTCAAAGGGCATTTTCGTTAATATCTTCGGTGGAATCAATCGCTGCGATCAGGTCGCAGAAGGCGTTATCGCTGCTGCGAAGATCGTATCCGAGGATGGCAAGAGCATGCCTGTACCAGTTGTTGTACGACTTGAGGGTACTAATGCTGAAAAAGGCCGTGAGATTCTGAAGAATACGCCTATAAAGAACGTAATCATGGCTCCAACGATGGAAGGCGGCGCGGAGCAGATCGTTAAGCTTGTTAATGAAGCAAAAGCCTGATTGTGTTCGGAAGAGGAGGCATAACGACATGGGAATTTTAGTTAATAAAGATACTAAGGTTATCGTACAGGGCATCACCGGCAAGCAGGCGACATTCCATACGATGCAGATGCTGGCATATGGTACCAAGATCGTTGCAGGCGTGACACCTGGTAAAGCAGGACAGACAGTCGATGGCAAGGATAAGGACGGTAATGAGGTCAAGGTTCCAGTTTTCAATACAGTAAAGGACGCAGTTGACGCAACAGGCGCTAATGCCTCGGTCATATATGTACCGGCAAGGTTCGCAGCTGACTCCATCATGGAAGCTATTGACGCTGAACTGGATGTTGTCGTTTGTATCACAGAGCATATACCTGTCCTGGATATGGTAAAAGTGCGGCGCTACCTTGAAGGTAAGAAGACACGTTTGATCGGGCCGAACTGCCCTGGTATACTTACAACGGATGAGTGCAAGCTTGGCATCATTCCAGGTTATATACATAAGAAGGGACATGTTGGAGTCATATCCCGTTCTGGAACACTCACGTATGAGGCTACGTTCCAGCTGACTGCTGCTGGCATCGGTCAGACGACTGCTATAGGTATCGGCGGTGACCCGGTCAAGGGAACAGATTTTATTGATGCGTTGAAGCTCTTTAAGGATGATCCGGATACGCTTGCTGTCCTTATGATAGGAGAGATAGGCGGCAATGCAGAGGAAGATGCAGCAAAGTGGATAAAAGAGAATATGCCGGATAAGCCGGTTGCTGCGTTTATTTCTGGACGTCAGGCGCCTCCGGGCAAACGTATGGGGCATGCAGGTGCTATCATTTCCGGTGGAAAGGGAACAGCTGCAGACAAGATCAAGGCTTTGAACGCTGTTGGTATCGATGTTGCTGACACTGTTGCACATATCGGAGATACTGTAGTTAAGACACTGAAGAAGGCCGGCATATACGAGAAGTGCCATACCTGCTGAAACAGGATATAGCTGTTGATGACTTTCGTGATTACTTAGTAAAAAGGACGCTCTATGGAGCGTCCTTTTTATATGATAATGAAAAAAGCAGCACGTGGTATTTTTTTGATTGTTTTTTTGACTTTTTTACTTTTACCCCCTTGATTTTTTGTTCAATTAGAGGTATATTCTTTATAGAACTTAGCACTCGGATACAAAGAGTGCTAACAAAAAGCCGAAAGGAGGCGGTATGATGCTTGATGAACGCAAGAAAAAAGTGCTTCAGGCAGTTATAGATGATTATGTAACTATGGCAGAACCTGTTGGCTCACGTACGGTGGCGCGCACTCATGACCTGGGTGTAAGCGCAGCCACGATACGTAATGAGATGGCTGATCTGGAAATGCTGGGGTATCTGGAGCATATACATACATCATCGGGCAGGATACCTTCTTCTAAGGGCTATAGGTTTTACGTCGATGATCTGCTTACGCCTCGTAAGCTGAGCGAGGAAGAGAAAACTCTTATTGACAGATGGTACAAAGCACGTGTGAAGCGAATAGACGAGGTATTTCAGGAGACAGCGAAGATTATCTCGCACGTCACGAAAAACCTTTCATTCGTTCTTGCTCCACAGCTTTCACAGGCTGCGTTCAGGTGCTTACAGTTCTTGCCGCTTGATGAGCATAGGGCAATCGCTGTGGTGATGACAGATGCCGGCTTCATAGAGAATCGCATAGTGAAGATACCTGATGGGGCTGCGTTCGAGGACTTCCAGCGCATGGCGAAGGTCATTAATGAATGTCTGGCTGGAAAGAATCTGGCGGCGATACAGCCAGAGCACATGAAGCGAATCAGGGATGAGATCGGTGATGAAAAGCTTTATGAGTCTGCGACCGGAATCATACGTCAGTCACTCGATAGTGAGAAGCGCGAGAGATTGTACCTTGGCGGTACGACAGAGGCTTTGTCCCAGCCCGAATTCCACAGCGTCGAAAGGATGAAGGAGATTCTCCTGATGCTTGAAGAGAAGCAACTTCTCAAGGATATCCTTCATGCACATCTCGGTGAAGGGCTATCCGTGACAATTGGCCGAGAGAACAAGTATACTGGCATACAGGATTGCAGCATCATAACAGCGACGTATCATCTCGATGGGGAGCTCTTGGGTACTATTGCTGTGCTGGGACCTACGCGTATGGAGTATGGCAAGGCAATGACACTGTTGGGGTATATGAATGATAATTTGGCCAGTGTGATAAGGCAGTTCCGATGGTAGCAGATATCTATCTGTTGTATATGAAGAAAGAGGTGAGGCTTTGTGCCATCCTTTATGAAAGATGAAATGAAAAAAAAGGACGAAGAGAAGCTTGCTCAAATGCAGGAAGAAATCAATGAGGCTGCAATGGCTGCAGATGATGCGGAAGCTGAGACTGGTGAAACAAAACCAGCCGCGGAAGAAGCTGACAATGCGAACGCTGAAGTTGAGAGCCTGAAGGCACAGCTGCAGGAAAAAGCTGACCGTGTAATCAGGCTGCAGGCAGATTTTGATAATTTCCGCCGTCGTACTCGTCAGGAAAAGGAAGCAGTCGGTGCTGTGGTTACACAGGATCTTATCAAGGGATTGCTGCCTATGCTTGATGATTTCGAGCGCGCAATGCAGTCACAGGATGGTGACCCTGATGGATTCAGGAAGGGCATGGAAATGATATATAAGAAGTTCCGTGAGACACTGAAGAACGATGGGCTTGAAGTGATAGAAGCTGAGGGAGCAGAATTCGATCCAAACTTCCATCAGGCTGTCATGAGAGTAAATGATCCAGAAAAGAAGGACGGTACGATTGCTATGGAGCTTCAGAAGGGTTACATGGTGAATGGGACTGTCATTCGTCCAAGCATGGTTCAGGTTGTATCAAATTGATATAAGGTTTTTTATATAAAGTTTATGATTTCAACAGGAGGAAATAACAATGTCAAAAGTTGTAGGTATTGACCTCGGTACAACAAACTCTGTTGTGTCGGTAATGGAAGGCGGAGAACCTACCGTAATAACGAATCCGGAAGGCAGCCGTACGACACCATCGGTTGTAGGCTTTTCCAAGACTGGCGAGCGCATGGTTGGTCAGCTTGCTAAAAGGCAGATAGTGTCAAATCCTGATCGTACGATTAAATCTATAAAGCGTCATATGGGTGAGAAGGACTACAAGGTTAACATAGATGGAAAGGATTATACGCCACCTGAGATCTCAGCAATGATTCTTCAGAAGCTCAAGGCAGATGCGGAAGCTTATCTTGGTGAGCCTGTAAAGCAGGCAGTCATCACGGTACCTGCTTACTTCAATGACAGCCAGCGCCAGGCAACTAAGGATGCTGGTAAGATAGCAGGCCTCGAGGTGCTCAGAATTATCAATGAGCCGACAGCGGCTGCTCTTGCGTACGGCATGGATAAGGGCGACGATAGCACGATTCTCGTGTTCGATCTCGGTGGTGGAACATTCGATGTATCTATCCTTGAGCTCGGTGATGGCGTATTTGAAGTCAAGGCAACGAATGGTGATACGCACCTCGGTGGTGATGATTTCGATCAGCGCATCGTTGATTGGATGGTCGATGAGTTCAAGAAGGAGAATGGCATTGATCTTTCTGCGGATAAGATGAGTGCCCAGCGTCTTATAGAGGCAGCTGAGAAAGCTAAGATAGAGCTTTCGAGCATGGCTTCTACGAGCATTAACCTGCCATTCATCACTGCAGGTCCGAATGGCCCTCTGCATCTTGATCTTACACTTAGCCGTGCAAAGTTCGAGGAGCTCACATCTGATCTGGTAGAGCGTACGATGGAGCCAACAAGGAAGGCACTTGCTGATGCAGAACTTACGGCAGCAGATATCGATAAGATCATCCTCGTCGGTGGCTCATCACGAATCCCGGCTGTGCAGAATGCTATAAAGAGCATTCTTGGCAAGGAGCCAACAAAGAATGTAAACCCTGATGAGTGCGTATCCATGGGTGCTGCCATTCAGGGCGGCGTTCTGACCGGTGACGTCAAGGATGTGCTGCTGCTTGATGTTACTCCGCTTTCACTTGGTATTGAAACTCTCGGCGGAGTATGCACGAAGATTATCGAGCGTAATACGACGATTCCGACGTCTAAGAGCCAGGTATTCTCTACGGCAGCAGATAATCAGCCATCTGTTGACATACATGTACTTCAGGGCGAACGCGAAATGGCTGCTGGGAATAAGACGCTCGGTCGTTTTGAACTTTCCGATATCCCGCCAGCTCCAAGAGGAGTACCGCGTATTGAGGTTACGTTTGATATCGACGCAAATGGTATTGTGCATGTTTCTGCAAAGGATCTCGGCACCGGCAAGGAGCAGAAGATTACAATCCAGTCCGATAGCGGTATGAGCAAAGAGGACATCGACCGTATGGTCAAGGAAGCACAGGCTCATGAAGCAGAGGATAAGAAGCAGAAAGAGACTGTCGAGGTCAAGAACAATGCTGATTCGCTTGTTTATCAGGCTGAGAAGGCAGTGAAGGATCTTGGCGATAAGGCAGATAAGTCCAAGGTAGATGCCGTTAACAGTGCAGTCCAGAAGGTAAAGGAAGCACTGAAGGGCGGAGACACAGAGGCAATCAAGAAGGCTACTGAAGAACTGCAGAAGCCGCTGTATGAGCTTTCTGCAGCTGCATATCAAGCAGCTGGCGGTGATGCTGCAGCAGGTGCACAGGGCGCAGCAGGAGCTGGACAGCAGACCTCCTCTGATACAAAGAACGATGATGATGTCGTTGATGCAGAGTACACAGAGGTACATGACGACAAGAAGTAATCAACTATAGAAAGGGAGCGGGGGTTTCCCCGCTTCTTTTCTCAATTGCAGAAAAGGAGTATAATCGTGAGCGAGAAACGCGACTACTATGAAGTCCTAGGCGTGGGCAGAGATGCTTCAGCACAGGAAATCAAGAAAGCATTCAAGAAGCTCGCCATCAAATATCATCCTGATAAGAACCGCGATAATCCTAAGGCTGCTGAAGAGAAGTTCAAAGAAGTCAACGAGGCATATCAGGTCTTGTCTGATCCTAAAAAGAAGGCGCAGTATGATCAGTTCGGCCATGCGGCGTTCGAAAACGGGGGAGGCGGTGCCCAAGGTTTCGGCGGCTTTGGTGGCTTTGGCGGATTCGGTGGCGATGCAACCGAGGGCTTTGGTGATATATTCGATATGTTCTTTGGCGGTGCGGGAGGACGACAGCGTCGTCAGGGACCTGAACGTGGCAGCGATATACGCTACGACCTGGAGATATCATTTGAAGAGGCTGCATTTGGCGTTGAACGCGAGATAGTCATACCGCGTGTGGAGAAATGCCATGAATGCCATGGCAGCGGAGCAGCACCTGGGTCTAAGCCGGAGACGTGCCCTAAATGTCATGGTAGCGGACAGATGAGACAGTCAGTCAAGACGATGTTTGGTATGATGCAGAACATAACAACATGTGACAGATGTCACGGAACAGGCAAGATTGTCAAGAACCCGTGTACAAGCTGCCATGGTACCGGCAAGGAAAGTGTCACGAGTAAGATAAATGTGAATATACCGGCTGGTATAGATAATGGGCAGCGTGTACGCCTACGCGGTGAAGGAGAAACGGGATCACGTGGCGGAGCATCAGGAGACCTCTACGTGTATGTCTTTATCAAGCCGCATAAGATATTCCGCAGAGATGGCAACGATGTGCTCGTTGAAGTACCTATATCATTCGTGCAAGCTGCCTTAGGAGATCAGATAGAGGTACCTACGCTTGATGGTAAGGTAGAGATCAAGGTTCCTGCGGGACTTCAGTCAGGGACAATCCTTCGCGTGAGGGGCAAGGGCATACCGCGACTTAGAGGATCGGGACGTGGTGATGAGCATGTGAAGGTAAAGGTCCTAACACCGCAGAAGCTGAATGATAAGCAAAAGGAAGCACTGCGTAAGTTCGGTGAACTTTGTGGTGAAAATGTCAACCCTGAGCAGAAAAGCTTTGCAGACAAACTAAAAGATTTATTTAAGAATTGACTATAAGGCTGCCATATCATTTTTGATATGGCAGTTGTTACTTGTATACAAAAAAAGTTAGAGGAATGCAAAGAAAAAAATAGAATAAATAGAAGTAATGATTATGGAAGTTCATAATTAAGGGGCTGGTATTTATGGGAATGAGAAAGAAATTTTTCGTATTGGCTGGTTTAGTGGCAGTTATAATGACAATCGTGTCTTTTACAGGTTATATGCTTGCCAGGAACTACCTTGTCAAATCCGTCGAGGAAGAGATTGTCTTGATGCTTGATGAGCATGTATCTAGTGTCGACGGCTGGCTGATGGAAAAAGGCGCATATGCAGTTTCTGCGGCTAGAAGTATGTCATATCAAGATACCGGCAAGGCGGATAAAGAGATACAACCGCTTCTTAACATGATAGGTGAGGATAAGACGCAGATACTCGATCTAAGTATTGGCAATGAGGACCAGCATATGGTATCATACCGAGCAGGCGTCAATACGGGTAAGGTAGATCCGCGTACAAGAGGCTGGTACAAGGATACAAAGGCGAATCCAGATAAGCTCATTTGGACAGAGGCATATAAAGATGTCCTGACGGGTAAGAATGTAGTATCTGCAGCCATATCATATGAAGTTAACGGGACGTTTCGCGGGGCTATCTGTGAAGATATAGCGCTTGATACGTTGAACGATGTTGTCAAGGAGGTTCGTTATAAGGGTGAAGGACAGGGCTATATCATAGACAGGAATGGCGCTGTCATAGCATCTGATGCTTCAGACGAGGTAGGGAAGAAGCTTGAGGATATAGACGCATTCAAGGCTCATTCTGCAGCAATCCTTGCACCAGACGCTAAAGGATTCATGGAGCTTGAGAAAAACGGAGCCACGCAGGTGTTCGCATATGCGACTGTACCTTCTACGCAATGGGTCATAGCGCTTGTTGTGCCTGAGAGTATCGTCTATGCGCCGCTCTCAAAGATGCGTATAATGTATATTGCGCTGATCATTATAGGTGTACTTATCATCGTCGGTGCCTGCCTTAAATTCTCCACCAAAATAACCAATAGTGTTGTACGTCTGAAAGATGAAGCCGTGCAGATGGCTGAAGGAAATCTGTCGCGTCCAGATATCAGCATAGATTCAAGTGACGAGATAGGTGACCTTGGACATGCATTCAATGCTATGAAGAAACATATATATGTATTGATTTCGGACATTTCTAAGGCGTCCGAGAGACTTGCAGCATCAAGTGAACAGCTGACCGCAAGCTCTCATCAGTCTGCAGAGGCTGCTACACATGTCGCTGAGAATGTTTGCGTCGTTGCTGAAGGTATGGGTGCACAGATGCAGCATATGGACAGAGCGAATAGTGAGGTTTCCGCGGCATCTGATGAGCTGCAGAACGTTGTTGCACAGTCAGATGAAGCAACATCTATGACAGAGCAGACAGCCGAGGCGGCATCACATGGACAGAAGCTTATGCAGGACGCAGTGAAGCGTATGGATAAGATCGAGGATAGTGTTGCAAAGTCGGCAGAAGTCGTTGCAAAGCTTGGAGAAAATTCTGAGCAGATAGGTCAGATCGTTGAAACGATATCTAATATTGCTGGTCAAACCAACCTCCTGGCACTTAATGCAGCTATAGAGGCTGCACGTGCAGGCGAGCAGGGACGCGGATTCTCCGTCGTCGCAGATGAGGTCAGGAAACTTGCAGAGCAGTCTCAGCAGGCAGCTGATGAAATCAGCAGGAGGATTGAGACCGTCCAGACAGATACGGCAAATGCTGTAAGTGCCATGGGTAATGGCAGGGATGAGGTACAGGCTGGCGTCAAAGCAATCCGTGATGTTGGCACGGAATTCGAACATATTGTCGATCAGGTACAAAAGATATCCGACAATATGAGAGATATCAGCTCTTCCATGAAGAAAGTATCTGATGGTACAGAGCGTATAGGCAATGCAGTAGGAGAGGTTCAGAAGATCAGCAAGGATGGTGCAGATCAGACACAGAGCATATCAGCGGCAACGGAAGAACAGTCCGCTTCTATGGAGGAGATTGCGGCAGCCGCGCATTCGTTAGCTGAACTTGCTACCCAGATGCAGGAGGCTACCAATAAGTTCAAGCTGTGACTTGACGAAACGATATGTTCTGCTAGAATATTATATATAGAGGCGCGGCTTGTGCCGCGCCTTTTTCTATCTTTTCCAGAGTGGGGTGACATGGCATGGATCAGCATATTTATGCAGCAATAGATCTCAAGTCTTTTTATGCATCTGTTGAATGTGCTTATATAGGCAAGGATCCATTAAAAACTAATCTTGTTGTTGCCGATAAGAGCCGCACAGATAAAACAATATGCCTTGCAGTGTCACCTTCATTAAAGGAAATGGGTATACCCGGAAGACCTAGACTTTTCGAGGTCGTAGAACGTATGCGTGCAATTAATGATATGAGAAGGCGGCAGATTCGTGGAGAACGTTTCCTTGGAAAATCATGTGATAAAGATAAGCTTGAAAGTGATCCGCGACTTAAGGCAGACTATATCGTCGCAATGCCGCATATGGCGCGCTATATTGATGTGAGTACCAAAATCTATAATATATACCTGAGATATATATCGCCAGATGACATTATCATATATTCAATCGATGAAGTCTTTATGGATATTACGCAGTATATACGCCTTTATGGGTTTAAAGCAGAGGAGCTTGTGAGGAAACTTATAAAGGAGGTATTTGACGAAACTAAGATAACGGCGACTGCAGGTATAGGGACGAATCTTTATCTTGCGAAAATCGCCATGGATATAGTCGCTAAGCATATGAAGCCGGACGAATACGGTGTTCGTTTGGCATCACTGGATGAAGGTTCATATCGGAGGAAGCTGTGGACACATAGGCCACTTACAGATTTTTGGCGCGTAGGCAAGGGCTATGCAAAGAAGCTCGAGGCTAATGGACTCAGGACCATGGGCGATATAGCGCGTTGTTCACTTGGGAAATGTGGAGAATTTTATAGCGAGGAGTTGCTCTACAGACTTTTTGGTAAAAATGCGGAGCTGCTCATAGACCATGCATGGGGATGGGAACCGTGTACCATGCATGATATCAAGTCATATAAACCACGTGGAAAAAGCCTTGGGGCAGGACAAGTACTGCAGGAGCCATATGGATATTCAAAGGCGCGCATAGTGGTGCGTGAAATGGCAGATGAGCTCGTCTTAGGTCTTGTATCAAGGCAAATGGAGACGAATCAAGTCGTCTTAACGATAGGATATGACCGCCAGAGCATAGCGAATCCTGAAGCGAAAAAGCAATATCATGGAAAGCTTCATGTAGATCATTATGGACGAGAGGTTCCCCAGCATGCTCATGGAAGCAATAAGCTGGACCACTATACCAACTCTGGGCGTGTAATAGGTGATGCACTGATTGAGATATTTGACAGGGTAGTTCAGCCTGAACTACTCGTGCGCAGGATAACTGTATCTGCCAGTAATATCATATGTGAGGCAGACGCAAAGCGCATGCGACAAGAGCAGCCAGAGCAGCTTAACCTATTCGACGTATCAAATGAATCGGCCGCGAAACGTGAACGCGAGGAGAAAGAACGCGCGCTTCTACGTACGGTAATCGAGCTGAAGCAGCGTTTCGGCAAGAACTCGATTGTCAAGGGAATGGATTTACAGGAGGGTGCGACAGGCATGACACGGAACAGACAGATAGGAGGACATAGGGCTTGATGAGGTTATGGAGGTGACATCATGGACGGCGATATTTCCAGATATGAGGATATAATAAACCTTCCACATCACGTATCTAGCGTACATCCACATATGAATATGTCAGATCGTGCGGCGCAGTTTGCACCATTTGATGCATTGACAGGCTTCAGTGAAGCGGTAGATGAGACTGCAAAAAAGTCGCAAAAGGAAAATGAGATATGGATAGGTGGGAAATAAAGGTATCATATATTTAATGGAACTTTCATTGACAATTGGACGTAGTATATTGTAATATAAGCGTGTAACGAGAGGGAGTAATCTCCTGCCCTTATTCAACAAGCATGTTCCTGCTGCGCGGGAGCTGGATATGGGGCTGATTATATCAGTAGATGAGACTTTCGACGGGATTCCGCCGGAAGTCTTTTTGTATATCAGACTTCCTGCAGGATTCATTTTCAATCTATCTTGAGAGGAAGGAAGCAAATGGAAATTTTTACGTTGAGTTTTTTCGCAGCATTGTTGTCACTGGTAGCCATTGATTTAGTGCTTGCTGGTGATAATGCGGTCGTCATCGCTATGGCGGCACGTAACCTCCCAGAGAAAGTGCGCAGGAGAGCCATGCTTATCGGAACGGGCGGTGCAGTCGTCATACGGGCTCTTATGACAATGGCGGCGGTATGGCTGCTTTCGGTGCCATATCTGCAGGCCGTGGGCGGTATTATCCTCTTGCCGATTGCCTTGAAGCTGCTAATGCCATCGGATAAGACCGAGGACGTTGATGCAGCCGATAATTTCTGGGCTGCAGTGAAAACAATCATTGTAGCTGATGCGGCAATGGGAATCGACAATGTGTTGGCCATAGCAGGTGCTTCAGGCGGAAGCTTCCTATTGGTTGTAATCGGGCTGCTTATAAGCGTGCCGATCATAATAGGTGGAAGCACTATTATCGGTAAGGCAATGGATCGTTGGCCTGTCCTGGTGTACATCGGAAGTGGTATCCTTGCCTGGACGGCTGGCTCTATGGTGATGCATGATAGCATCATAGGCGGCATGATCATAGGGGCGTTTGGTGGTCTTGCGGTATATGCCGTACCATCTGTGGCAGTTGCTCTAATCTGCCTTACGGGGTGGCTCAGGCGTTCTCGGAGTTGTAAGTCCTGAACGAATCGTGCATGAATATGCGTATTATTGAAAGATAACTTGCCTTGTGATAAAATACAAGGCAGGTTGTCTTTATTTTTTATGTGGAGGGAATATTCTTGGACGATCCGATTGGCCTTGCCATAAAGCTTGCCATTTTTTTCTTATTGATCATAGTGAATGGCGTATGTGTTGCTGCTGAGTTTGCTTTGGTGAAGGTACGTGAGACACAGCTTGATCAGATGATGGAGGATGGCGTACGTATGGCGCGATATGCCAGAAAGCTCGTATCACGTATAGATATTGCGCTTTCTGTCACGCAGCTTGGAATCACATTTGCTTCACTTGGATTGGGCTGGCTTGGAGAGCCTACCGTATCTGCTATCATATGGCCTGCGTTCGCAATGACAGGACTTGGGGAGCCTGCACTTACTACGGTATCTTTTGCTGTATCATTCTTCATTATTACTGCATTTCAGATCGTACTTGGAGAACTTGTTCCGAAGAACATCGCTATACAGGCAGCCGAAAGAGTGATTCTTAAAGTATCTTTGCCACTCCTGATATTTCAGAAATTCACGGAACCCTTCGTATGGGTGCTGAATCATGTCGCTAATTTTGTGACGCATAGGCTCGGATATGATATCGCTTCAGGCGGTGAAGCAGCTCATACCGAAGATGAAATAAGGGTACTGATGGAGGAGAGCCACAGGCAGGGCTATATCGATAAGACAGAGCTTGACTTCGTAGACAACGTATTCGATTTTGCAGATTTACGCGTACGAGAGATTATGATACCGAGAACGGATATGAAGTGCCTTTATCTGAACCAGCCGATGGCGAGAAATATCCGTATGGCACTGGCTAACCATTTGACGCGGTATCCCGTATGCATAGAGGATAAAGACCATATAGTGGGATTCCTGCATATAAAGGACCTCCTGGCTCCTCTCTACCGTGGTCAGAAACGTAATCTTCGCTCACTTTTGCGCAAGGTCATGGTCGTACCTGAGACGATGTATGTGAGCAAGCTGCTGAAGGAAATGCAGCAAGGACGTACTCAGCTAGCGATTGTTGTCGATGAGTATGGTGGTACGTCCGGTATGGTCACGATAGAGGATATCTTGGAAGAAATCGTAGGAGATATACAAGATGAGTTTGATGATGAGAGACCCATCGCGGAAGAGTGCGGCAATAGGCTTTATTCCGTGGATGGACGTATGCTGCTTGATGAACTGGAAGACATACTTGAGGTGAAGGTCGAGGATACGGATGTGGATACCGTCGGCGGGTGGATGTACTCAAGGATAGAAATTCCTCCAAGGGTTGGTCTAGAGTCTACAAGTGGTGGTACCAGATTCTATGTAGCTGAGGTTAAAGGTATGCGCGTGACGCGTGTGCTTGTAAAGCTTGATCATGATCTCTCGGATGAGCATGAAGAGATTCGTACACGCGCTGATAATAAATGATACATGAAGATGAGAACTGACATATGGGATGAATAATAAATGATTATGTCGATAGAGGGATTAAAAAAGTCATATGGCGAGAAACTGCTGTTTTCGGATGTGAGTTTTTCTATAAACGAGGATGACAAGATCGGAATTGTAGGCGTGAATGGTACTGGTAAATCTACATTCTTGCGAACGATTGCGGGAGAAACTTCACCTGATGAAGGCGAGATAAAGCCAGCTAAAGGCCTCAGACTGGAGTATCTTCCACAGGAAAAGGAGCCAGATCCTAATAATACCATACTAATGGAAGCATTCCGTACGCAGTCCCCACTGATGAAAGCTTTATTCGCATATGAGACAGCACTTGTACAGTCAGAAAGGTCACCTAAAGACAGAGATATACAATCCGCACTTGCAGAAAATGCTGAGAAGATAGACGCCCTTTCGGGATGGAAGGCAGAAAGCGATGCTAAGACCATACTTACCAAGCTGGGACTGGGAGATTTCTCGCGTAAGGCAGGTACTCTTTCAGGTGGTGAAAAAAAGAGACTGGCACTCGCTTCGGCATTGATACAACCCTCAGATCTGCTTCTATTGGATGAGCCTACGAATCATTTGGATAGCATGGCTATTGAATGGCTTGAGGATTATTTGAAGGTCAAGCATGGAGCCCTCCTTATCGTGACACATGACAGGTATTTCCTAGACCATACGGCAGATAGGATCCTTGAGCTAGACAAGGGATATGCGTATACATATAGCGGTAATTACACTGATTTCCTAGAGCAGAAGGAAGCACGTATCGAACGCGAAGAAGCAAGTGAGCGCAAACGACAGAACTTCCTGCGTACGGAGCTTCAATGGATGCGTCGCGGTGCGCAGGCGCGGTCTACAAAACAACGCGCTAGGATAGAACGCTATGAGAAGGTCCGTGCTGAGAAACATGACCTGTCAAGGAATGTGATTGAAGCCGGTCTTGCAGGGAGCAGGCTCGGTAGAACGGTTATTGAACTTAAAAATGCAGGATATTCAGAAAGCAGCATGAATATTATCAACGGCCTTACGTATACGGTGCTGAGAAATGATCGTATCGGCATAATTGGACCTAATGGATCTGGTAAATCCACACTGCTTGATATGCTGTCAGGACGGCTAAAACCTACGACAGGGACGCTTAAGATCGGACAGACCGTAAAGATAGGATATTTCACGCAAGGCTATCCAGAGATGGATGAAAGGATTCGTGCTATCGATTACATAGAGGATGAGGCCCGCACGGTTACGCTTTCAGATGGTACATCTATATCTGCCTCTCAGATGATGGAAAAATTTCTTTTTCCTCCTAATCTTCAGTATGCGCCTATCTCAAAGCTTTCCGGAGGGGAGAAACGTAGGCTCTATCTCTTGCATGTGCTTATGGGGGCACCTAACGTTTTGCTGCTGGATGAGCCTACGAATGATCTTGACCTGGAAACGATGCAGGTACTTGAAGGCTTCATAGATGATTTTTCTGGTGCGATCATCTTTGTTTCGCATGATAGATTCTTCGTAGATAGATTGGCAGATAAGATATTTGTTATTGCCCATGGCGGTGTGGTGCATAAGTATCCTGGTGGATATACAGATAACGCATATCGATTCGAGGCGGCAATGCCGGATAACTCATCAACAAGTAAGGCACAGCCTATGACTCAACAGCACCACGAGCAGCGGTATCGTATGAGCTATAATGAAAAGCGTGAATACGATAGTATCGAGGGTGTAATCACAGAAAAGGAAAATGAGCAGAAGGCGATTGAAGCGATGATGGCCGCCTGCGCATCTGATTATGGGAAGTTGGCTGAGCTATCTGAGGATAACGAAAGGCTTAAATCAGAGATTGATACGCTTATGGAAAGGTGGGCTTATTTGGAGGAGCTTGCCAATAAGGAAAGGGAGGAAGCATGATGGCTATAGATGATGAAAAGCTTGAAGATGTAAAAAAGGAGTTTCAGATAGATCCAGATATCCTTCGGGCTACAGCTGGAGCTATGAGGTATGATATGCGTTTGGGACTTGAAGGAGACACTGGCTCTACGTTGAAAATGCTGAAATCCTATACGCATCTTCCATCTGGTGATGAGACGGGAGAATTTGTCGCCGTAGATTTTGGTGCCACAAACGTTCGCGCTATGTTGATTCATTTGCTGGGGCATGGCCAATATGAAGTTGTACGCAAGGTATCTGAGCCACTTGCTAAGCCTGGTGAGTACGATTATACGGATGAGGCTTCATCTGCAGAAGATATGTTTGACTTTGTAGCAGGACTTGTGGACAAAGCAATAGATGGTGATCATGAGACGGAATATAAGCTCGGTCATACATTCTCTTTTCCATCAGATCAGGCGGATATAAATGACGCAAGGCTTATCGCTTGGACTAAAGAATTCAAGACGAAGGGTGTAGAAGGACAGAATGTGAATGAGCTGCTTGCTGACGCACTCAAACGTGCTGGTGCGGCCAATGTGAAGCCGTGTGCAGTTATCAATGATACAGTAGCAGCACTGCTAGCAGCAGCATACCTTCATGAGAATACATATATTGGATCTATATATGCTACCGGCTTTAATGATTGCTACCTCGAGCCGTATGCTGGTAAGGCCGAGCAGCCGATGGTGATCAATATGGAAACGGGAGGCTTTTATAAGGTAATACCGAACAGGTACGATATTATGCTTGATGAGGCTTCTGAAGCACCAGGCGAACAACGCCTTGAGAAGATGGTATCTGGACGCTATATGGGATGGCTGTATGGACTAGCAATCTCAGATATCATAGGTAAGGAAGGCGATTTTGGCTTTACGAGCATAGATATATCTAACATTGTTTCAGATGAAAGCGATGATAGGCATGAGGCGGTAAGAATCCTCAGCGAACATACGGGGATGAGCTTTTCGACGGCAGATGCAGATAAGCTTCAAGACCTCGGGCTAGTCGTGATACGGCGATCGGCTAAGCTTGCTGCAATGAGCTGGGCAGGGATCATCTGGCATCTCGAGGGAGAGCAAGGTGAGATAAGACATCAGCATATAGCTGTAGACGGGTCTGTATATAGAAAGATGCCGCGTGTAAAAGAAGAAGCAGCACAGGCACTTTATGAACTGCTTGGAGACGATGCCGATAAGGTAGATATCATACCTGCTGATGGTGGCTCGTGTCTTGGTGCGGCACTGGCTGCGGCGATGATATAAGCTTGAAATATCAGGGCTTCTGCATGGAATTTGCAGGAGCCTTATTTGAGCTGGTAAAGGATTCCTTTCACGATAAAATAAGGTTCTATAATATTCTTGGAATCGATAAATAAATTATCTTCAAGAATTTGTTAAAAAAATCACAAAAAGAGCTTGATTTATTGCATGTAAGTGTTACTATATAACTGTTCAGCTTGTTCAAGTTTTCACTTTCATATGTATAGGAAGCTATGGAGAGCCTCGAGTATAGCGGGCATTTACAGTGAATAGGAGGAATCGAGATGTCAAGACCTAAGGTTGTAATCGTCGGTGCCGGTTTCGCAGGAATGAAGATGGCACATGAATTTTCTAAGAAAGACGTTGATGTGACACTGATTGACCGTCACAATTTTCATCTGTTTGCACCTTTATTGTATCAGGTTTCAACATCGTTGCTTGATTCTGATGAAGTGGCGCATCCGGTGCGTGCGTCATTCCGCGGTACTGATGTTGATTTTTTCATGGCAAAAGTGACTGGAGTAGATTTTGAGAAAAAGGAAGTACTGACGGCTCATGGTGAAATTCCCTATGATTATCTTGTGCTTTCTGCTGGTTCTACGACAAATTTCTTCGGAATGGAGAATGTCAAGAAATATTCTTATGGCATGAAGACGCTTCAGGAAGCGGAAAGAATAAAGAATCATATCCTTCATATGTTCGAGCGTGCTGATAAATGTGATGATGAGGCAGAAAGGCGCAAGATGTTGACGTTCGTCTGTGTCGGAGGTGGGCCTACTGGCATCGAAGAAGCTGGCTCGATTGCAGAGATAGCGTACCTGATAATGCCTGCCGAGTATCGTCATATCAGCGTAGAAGAAATCAAGGTTATCCTTATTGAGGCAACGGATAAGGTGCTTGCGATGGTGGATCCATCGCTGCAGGAGGCAACTGTTAAGACGCTTGAGAAGAAGGGCGTAGAGGTTCGCAAAAATACACAGGTTGTCGATTGCAGTGAAGATGGTCTGACACTTAAAACTGGTGAGTTCATACCAACGCGCACAGTGATATGGGCGGCTGGTGTACGTGCTGTTAATTTTGTAAGAGACCTTGATGCTGAGCATGACCGTGGCGGCAGGATAGTCGTTGATGAAAAGCTGCATGTGCCAGGTAAAGATGGTGTCTATGCCGTGGGTGACTGCGCATCCTTTATGCATTATGGAGATAAACGCCCATTGCCAACTATCGCACCTGTTGCAACGCATCAGGCGGCTGTCTGCGTTGAGAATATCATGAATGTGATTGCTGGAAAGCCAGAAAAGCAGAAGGACTTTCACTATAAGGATCTGGGGACGATGGCAACCATAGGGCGTTGCCAGGCTGTTGCACAGATGCCTAACGGTATGAAACTTACTGGGTTTCCAGCATGGTGTGCATGGATGTTTGTGCACTTGTGGAGGCTTACAGGCGCTCACTCCAACGTTACGGTGTTGCTGAAATGGACATGGAACCTGATTTCAGGAACAAGGCTTGGACGTATCATTACTAACATAGATATACGTGATCAGGTATGATATATTCATGATTGATGATAACGTATTAGAGTCTTGTACCGGATGGAAAAAGTGGTATAATGAAGGGGTTGCTTTAGGCAGCCCCTTTTTAGGCTGCAGTCGTATATAGATTGGAGAAAAAAGATGGGATCTCTAAAGAAGCTGCTGTCTGTTGCATTATCGATAGCTATCCTGGCGGTTGGTACTGCTACTGCGTTTGCGGCTGAATATGATGGCGATGAAGAAGATGAAGATGTGCATCATATTCATTCAGAATCTGGGAAAACTGTTGAAATTGAAAGACATGGGAGCAGTCTTCCAGAACGTCGCGTGAGCCATGATAATAAAACACCAGTTATGGGTTCCTCCGATAACGACACGAGAAAGTCATTATTTAAGAAAGCTTATAAGGTTCGTGTGCAGTGGGATGTGGTTCCAGGTGCAGTATCCTATGAACTGGCATTGATGCGTGGTAAAGAGAACATCCCTAAAAATATAATAACGCGTTACCGTGAGATATACACTAATGGCACAGAGATAGATCTATCTGGCTTTGGCGAAGAAAAAGCAGACTTTTACTGGAAGGTGCGGCCGATGGATTTTGACCGCAACGGTATAGAGGGCTACAGCACGCCTGCTCCTATTACCATTGGTGTACCTGATGCTGATGCGCCCGAACCGACGACTGAGTATGAGAAAATGCAGCTGTCCTCACTATATCCCGTATATTCATGGATACCCTATCTTAATGCGAGAAGCTATGAGATAAAGGTATATAGTGAGGATCTGACGGGCAGTGCGAAGTGTATACGGACACTTTACAGTACCAGCATGGATAAATACGATGACGCAGGGTATACGTCTCCAGGAGCATATTTTTGGCGTGTACGCGCATTGAATGGCTATGGCAAGCCAATCAGCAGCTGGTCGCGTAAAGCTTATTTTCGCGTGACGAGGCCGGTTAATGTCGCAGCGCTTGGTGACAGTATCACACATGGCGGTGGGGCTGTATCTGTTCCGCCTGGATACCGCCTTTATGATTGGGAATCTTATTGCGATATCCCTGTGAAAAATCTCGGATTCAGTGGAAATACAGTAGCCGATATGAATGAACGCTTTTCACGGGATGTATTGCCTTTCGCACCGCGCATTCTTGTCATCATGGGCGGCGTGAATGATTATCGTAATGGTACAGATGCATGGACTATCATAAATGGCCTTGAGAGTCTGCGCAGTAAATGCCGCGCTAATGGTATAATACCAGTCTTTTTGACGGTGACCCCGCTTAACCCAGATTTAATCGCAAAATGTGGTTTTATCAATATGCCACCATCGGATTGGGGAACTCAGCTTCAAATCGTCAATCAGTGGGTCATGTCTCAGAAGTATTGTATAGATATCACTTCGGCACTGGCGGATTATCGCGGATGGATGGAGAATGCCATCACTACAGATGGCTTGCATCCTGACTTTATTGGGAAGAAATATATAGGCGAACGTGTAGCAAGCTATCTACATGCGAATTTTGCCGAAATTGTACAATGAGAAATGATTGCCGATTATGTGATGTGTCTTTATAGAGCTTGGAACGGGCGTAGCAGCTACTCAGTCGTTGCTACGTCTTTTTAGTGTGTGGATACATTTAACGTTGATATTGCAGGAATCTTCAACTATTGATAGAATTGCTAAAATAAGTAAAACAGATGGATGTAGTATGGCGTATATGTGTTCACATCATACCTGAAAAGGGGTGGTAAGTATGTTTATACTGGCTTCAGGCTCACCAAGACGTAGGGAACTGCTTGAGCAGATAGGCTGCAGCTTTCAAGTGGAGCCAAGTGGGGCAAAGGAAATTACTGAAGCCGAAGATCCCGTCCGACTTGTCGTAAAGAATGCTGAGATTAAGGCATCGGCTACAGCTGAGCTGCACCCTGGCATACCGGTACTGGCTGCAGATACGGTTGTCTTCATGGATAAGGATATCTACGGGAAGCCGAAGGATGCAGATGATGCTGCGAGGATGCTTAGGGAGCTTTCTGGTAAGGAGCATAATGTAGCGACGGGCATGGTAATAGCTGCAGGTGGGAATCTGTATAGTGATGCCTCAGTTACACGTGTGAGACTGGCCAGGCTGACGGATGATGAGATCAGGCGATATATTGATACAGGAGAACCGCTTGATAAGGCAGGTGCTTATGGTATACAGGGTAAAGCAGCGGCATTTATTGAGGGCATCAGTGGCTCTTATACGAATGTCGTGGGATTGCCGCTTCATGCGTTTGTAGTATTAGCAAGAAAGGCAGGTATCGACATATGGCAGTAATGGTTCACGATATGCCAGAAGATGAGCGCCCAAGGGAGCGCCTCATAAAAGACGGAGTAGATGCACTATCGGATGCCGAGCTGCTTGCAATCCTGCTGCGTACGGGCACTAAAGAAGAGTCTGTGCTAGATTTGGCACAGCAGGTTCTCGCTATGTATGATGGCCGTGGACTGATAGGCGTAATGGAGATGGCACCATCAGAGCTTGCTGCAATCAAGGGAATCGGATTGGCTAAGGCAGCATCCATCGTAGCAGCAGTTGAGCTTGGAAGACGCATAGCTACGAAAGCATCACGTAAGAATACACACATTTCGTCCCCTAAGGATGTGGCTATATATGCTATGCCGCATTTTCGTTATGAACTCAGAGAGCATTTCGCGGTTATGATGCTTAATATGAAAAATGGTGTCATAGCCATGCCCGATATTTCTATCGGCAGTCTTTCTGCATCTGTCGTGCATCCGCGGGAGGTTTTTCGGGCAGCGACGAGGTATGCAGCAGCATCGATCATACTACTTCATAATCATCCTTCGGGTGATCCACATCCAAGCTTTGAAGATCTGGAGGTCACAAAGCGTATCATAAAGGCTGGTCATGTCATGGATATACCAGTATTGGATCACGTCATATTAGGGGATAATTCTTTTGTTAGCCTTAAAGAAGAGGGTAAGGGTGGATTTTAAGATTTTTAGATAGGGGGAAGTGACAATGGGTATAGTCGCGGCTTTCGCCGTTCCGCATCCGCCGATTATTCTTCCAGAGGTGGGACATGGCGAGGAGAAGAAGATACAGCGCACTATCGATGCGTATCGGGACGTGATGCGACAGGCGGCAGAGCTTAAGCCTGATACAGTGGTGATTTCGAGCCCGCATTCTCTTATGTACGCGGATTATTTTCATATATCGCCCGGGAAAAAAGCTTCAGGTAACTTCGGTGATTTCGGGGCACCTGATGTCACCATAGAGGTGGATTATGATACGGAATTCGTCAGTTCGCTCGTAGATGAGGCAGCTATGCGTGAGGTTCCGGCAGGCACATTGGGCGCACGTTCAAGTATGCTGGATCACGCTACTATGATACCGTTGCGTTTCCTTAAGGAAGCTGGAGCGGATGACTTCAAAGTGGTGCGTATTGGCCTTTCAGGGCTCAGTGCACGTATGCATTACAAGCTTGGAGAATGCATACAGGCGGTCTCAGAAAAACTTGGGCGAAGGGTGGTTTATATAGCGAGTGGTGACCTTTCGCATAAACTTAAAGAGAACGGTCCATACGGATATGCTCCAGAGGGTCCTGAGTTTGACAGGATATGCACCGAAGCACTTCAAAAAGGTGATTTCATGGGGCTTCTTTCTATTAATGAAAAGATTTCGGATAAAGCTGCAGAATGTGGCTTGAGATCGTTTTGGATGATGGCTGGTGCACTTGATCGCACTGCGGTTGAGTCAAATCTGCTATCTGCTGAGGGTCCATTTGGCGTTGGTTATGGTGTAGCTTCATTCAAGGTCACTGGTACTGATGATCTGAGAGATTTTGGGACTCAGATGGATAATGCCAGGAGGGATGCCGTTCGTAAGGCGCGTGCGGACGAAGATCCATGGGTTCACCTTGCACGTCTCAGCGTTGAGCATTATACACGCACTGGCAGTTATGCCAGGATACCGGACGACCTTCCTGCTGAGATGACGACAGAGCGGGCTGGGGCATTCGTGTCGCTTCATAAGGATGGGGAACTTCGCGGATGTATTGGTACTATAAAGCCCATGCAAAAAAGTGTAGCCGAGGAAGTCTTCTATAATGCTATTTCCGCGGCTGTTCACGATCCAAGATTTTCACCAGTTATGCCGGATGAGCTCAATGATATCATATATAGCGTGGATATACTCGGTGCTCCGGAGAAAACGGATATCAATGGGCTTGACCCAAAGCAGTATGGCGTTATCGTGTCGAGCAAAGGTCGCAGGGGATTACTACTGCCAGATCTCGATGGAATCGATACGGTTGACGAACAGATATCCATTGCTCGCCATAAGGCTGGCATAGGGGCAGATGAACCAGTAGAACTGAGCAGGTTCAGGGTGGTGAGGCATCATTGAGCGGAATTAGATGTGACGTATGCCCACATCATTGCGTTATTCAGGAAAGAATGACTGGAAGATGTGGTGCGCGTATATGCGTGAATGACAGGATCACAGATATAAACTATGGATGGATTACATCATTGGCATTGGATCCTGTTGAGAAAAAACCACTAAAAAGATTTCATCCGGGAGAATTCGTGCTTTCCGTCGGGAGCTATGGATGCAATATGCATTGTCCATTCTGCCAGAATGCCGATATATCTCAGACGAGCGGAGATGAAGTACCAGGTAGGCAACTGTTCCCTGGAGATCTTGTAAGACTTGCTACGGAATATAGAGCTAAGCCAGAAGGGAATATAGGTATCGCATTTACATATAATGAACCGTTGGTCGGATATGAATTCGTTTATGATACTGCACGAGCGGCAAAGCAGGCTGGACTTGAAACGGTCATCATAACGAATGGCCAGATTGAAGAAAGACCACTTACCCAGCTGCTGCCACATGTCGATGCATGGAATATAGACCTGAAGGCATGGAATGCTGAGTTTTACAGATGGTGCGGAGGCGATCTGGATACGACTAAGCATACTATCAAGGCAGCGGCCTCGATGTCACATGTAGAGGTTACCACGCTGATCATACCGGGGAAGAATGACAAACCGGATGAGATGGAGGCAGAGGCAGCGTGGCTTGAAGAGATATCACCAGATATACCCCTACATATAACGCGGTATTTTCCACGATATCGTACTGAAGATATTCCAGCTACACCTATAGATACAATAGATACGCTTGCTGATATTGCGAAGATGCATTTAAAATACGTATATAAGGGCAACTGCTGAATAGCCATGATTTGCCGCATAGGGAGACCTGTGCGGCTTTTTTGATGAAGTATTTTTCATAGCCTGTTGACAGAAGCCAGAGTTTGAAATACAATGAATCATATCCAAGTAAAATAGTATGGTATAAATAGAGAGGCGTATATAATGGCAGAAAATCTTTTGACAATTCATGATCTGCATGCGGGCGTAGATGGTAAGGAGATACTTAAGGGCGTTGACCTTATCGTTGATAAGGGTGAGGTGCATGTAATCCTTGGTCCTAATGGATCCGGAAAATCAACACTGATGAATATCATCATGGGACATCCAAAATATGAGGTACAAAGCGGGAGCATTTCATTTGAGGGCAAGGATCTCACGAACATGAGAACCTTTGAACGTGCAAGGGAGGGTATCTTCCTATCGTTTCAGACACCTGAGGAGATACCGGGAATATCTGTAGAGAATATGATACGTACTGCAAAGCAGGCGATGACTGGCGAGCATGTGAAGGTTCTTGCATTCAGGAAAGAACTGAGAGCCATGATGAAGGAACTCAAGATCGACCCATCATATGCTGAGCGCTATCTTAATGTGGGATTTTCTGGCGGTGAAAAAAAGCGTAATGAGATACTGCAACTACTCATGCTTCAGCCTAAGCTCGCAATGCTGGATGAGACGGATTCAGGGCTTGATGTGGACGCAGTACAGATCGTATCTGAGGGCGTGGCCAAATTCCACAATGATGATAATGCATGTCTTATCATAACGCATAATGCACGTATACTTGATAAGCTGAAGGTAGATAAAGTGCATGTGCTCATGAATGGTAGAATCGCCGAAGAAGGCGGTCCAGAGCTTGTTGATGAGATCAACAAACATGGATTTTCGAATATTTCTGCCGCACAGGAAAAGAACTGAGGCGCTGCACATATGGAAAATAAAAAGAATTTCATAGAAGATATAGAACGCACACTTTATGATATAAAGGATAAGGATAATTCGGTATATAGAGAAAAAGTTGGACTCACGGAAGACATCGTACGTGATATTTCTGAGCGCAAGCATGATCCGAAATGGATGCTTGACTTCAGGCTGAAGTCTCTTGATATATATAATCATACACCTCTACCGACATGGGGACCTGATCTTTCTGAGCTCAACATGGATGAAATCACCACATATGTACAGCCGGATGCCAAGATGGCAGGCAAATGGGATGATGTGCCAGATGATATAAAGAATACATTTGACAGGCTTGGTATTCCTGAGGCGGAAAAGACGTCCCTGGCAGGTGTAGGAGCACAGTATGATTCGGAGGTGGTTTATCATAGCATCCAAGACCGCCTTACAGAACAGGGTGTAATATATACAGATATGGAAACGGCTGTACGTGATTATGAAGATATCGTGAAGGAATACTTCATGAAGCTTGTGCCACCTCATGATCATAAATTTGCTGCGCTTCATGGAGCTGTATGGTCTGGTGGATCGTTCGTCTACGTACCAGAAGGCGTACAGGTAAAGATTCCACTGCAATCATATTTCAGGCTCAACGCACCTGGAGCGGGACAGTTCGAGCACACTCTGATCATCGTAGAGAAGGGCGCGAGCTGTCATTTCATAGAGGGATGCAGTGCACCAAAATATAACGTGACGAATCTTCATGCCGGCTGTGTCGAGCTTTTCGTAAAAGAAGGTGCAAGACTGCGCTACTCTACAATAGAAAACTGGTCCAAGAACATGATGAATCTCAACACCAAACGCGCTCTGATTGAGAAGGATGGTATCATGGAATGGGTATCAGGCTCGTTTGGCTCACATGTGTCATGTCTGTATCCATCCACTATACTTCATGGCGAGAATGCGACATGTGACTTCACGGGAGTAACGTTTGCAGGGTGCGGCCAAAACCTGGATACTGGTGCGACCGTGATACATGCGGCACCACATACGTCTGCAACAATCAATACGCGTACGATATCAAAGGATGGAGGCAAGGCCACATATAGGAGCGCTGTCAAAGTCACCAAAAACGCGCCGTATGCAAAGTGCTCTGTCAATTGCGAGTCACTTATGCTTGACAGCGAATCACGTTCTGACACATTACCTGTTATGGATATAGAAGGTGATGAGGCAGATATCGGGCATGAAGCAAGAATAGGGCGGATCAGTGATGATGCTGTTTTCTATCTGATGAGTCGAGGCATTGATGAGAACGAGGCACGAGCCATGATCGTGCGTGGATTCGTTGAGCCTGTTGCTAAGGCATTACCGCTAGAATATGCTGTAGAGATGAATAATCTCGTGAACATAGAGCTAGACAGCACCAAATGATGAGGGAGGACAAAATGGCAGAGACAGAAAAAAAGGTGGCCTACAGCTCCATCCCAATGAGGACATGGCGCTGGCTTGGAATAAATACGGCGTATTTACCAGAACATATCCCGGAGACTACGCCTATAGAGAATGTAAAGAACATCAAAGTTGAGCCAGGACAGACGGCAAATGTCACAGTAGTATATCGAGATGAACAGCGCGCCGAAATACATGCAGATGTTGGCGATGGGGCGACGCTGAACTTAATAAAAGTCCAGATCGTGGGCAGCGATATGAATCATGTCGATTCATTTGATGTAAAAGCTGGTAAAGAGGCTCATGTCAACTATACAGCTGTAGAGGTGGGAGGAGCTACCACAGAAGCAAAGTTCAATATCGACCTTGCGGGAGATAACTCGAGCGCAGATGTATGGGCATTGTATTTCGGCGATAAGGATCGCAGCATTGACCTCAACTATGTTATTACCCAGCGCGGTAAGAATACAGATGCGAATATGCAGGTACGCGGTGCATTGAAGGATAAATCACAAAAGATCTTTCGCGGGACGTTGGATTTCCTTGAGGGCACGAAAGGCTCTGTGGGACGCGAGAATGAGGAAGCAATCCTGCTGAACGAAGGCGTAAGGAATCGCAGTGTACCTATAATGCTTTCTCATGAAGAAGAGGTTGATGGGCACCATGCAGTAAGTATAGGCAAGATGGATGAGGAAAAGCTCTTCTATCTGATGAGCCGCGGCCTGAACCTCGCAGAGGCACAGCGGCTTGTTGTAGATGCATCGTTTGCACCTGTACTCGATCGTATTACCGACGAATCGTTACGCACGGAAGTTTCGGATTATCTGAAGGGAAGGATATCAGATGGAGAATAATGCAGCGGATATCAGAAAAGATTTTCCGATACTCAGTCATACGATGAACGGAAAACCGATGGCATACCTTGATAACGGTGCTACCACACAGAAGCCAGAAAGCGTAGTGCAAGCTATATGTGGATATTATGGAGGATGTAATGCGAACCCGCATCGTGGGGCGTATGAGCTAAGCGTTAAAGCTACGGATATCTATGAAGACGCACGCGAGAAGGTCAGGGGATTCATCAATGCACCATCAAGCCGTAGTGTCATCTTCACGAAAAATGCCACTGAAGCATTGAATCTTGTGGCTTATAGCTATGGAATGCATTTTCTGAAAGCCGGTGATGAGATACTTATAAGCATCGCTGAGCATCATAGTAATCTTGTTCCGTGGCAGCAGGTTGCGCATGCGACTGGTGCAGTATTGAAGTATATCTATCTGACACCAGATATGAATATCGATATCGATGAAGTAGAGAAGAAAATCACTTCGAAGACGAAACTCGTGGCTGTGACTCAGGTATCGAATGTCCTGGGGCTTATTAATCCTGTAAAGGAGATTGCGGCAATCGCTCATAAAAATGGTGCTGTGTGCGTTGTTGATGGCTCACAGAGCGTTGCTCATATGGCGGTTGATGTCCAGGATATAGATGCCGATTTCTTTGCTTTTTCCGGTCATAAGATGCTCTCACCTATGGGAATTGGCGTGCTGTATGGACGTGAGGAGTTATTAGACAAGATGCCTCCATTCCTTACTGGTGGTGACATGATAGAGTATGTTGAGGAGCAGACAACGACGTTCGCGGAACTGCCTCAGAAGTTTGAAGCTGGTACGCAGAACGTTGGAGGTGCTGCCGGCCTATCGGCGGCAATCGATTATCTGCAGGATGTTGGGTTTGATGAAATCGGCAGGATAGAGAAAGATCTCGTGGACTATGCACTTCCTAAGCTTAGGGAGCTGCCTTATGTAGAGCTTTACGGCTGCGATACTAAACAAGATAATAAGACGGGCATCATCACCTTCAATGTGAAGGATGTCCATCCTCATGATGTGGCTACGATACTCGACAGTGAGGGCGTAGCTGTACGTGCAGGACATCATTGCGCGCAGCCTCTTATGAAGTACCTGGGCCAGAATGCTACATGCCGTACCAGCTTTTATCTATACAATACACGTGAAGATGTTGATAGGTGGATAGAGGCATTGAAGAAGGTTAGAAAGGTGATGCATCTGGAATGAGCGGATTAGCTGATATATATACGGAACTCATAGCTGAGGAGAGCCGCAATCCTGAGCATAGACACCATATCGAAAATCCGGATATAACCCTGAAGGGGCATAATCCGAGCTGTGGTGACGAGATTACAATTGAGCTCAGGACCAAAGATGGAATCGTCGAAGATGCGTCTTTCACTGGCGTAGGTTGTGCCATATCGCAGGCATCTACATCCATGATGGTTGGTCTCATCAAGGGAAAGCCCGTGAAAGAGGCAAGGCGGTTAGCTAACCTTTTCATAGGCATGATAAAAGGCGAGGTTACAGATGATGATGAATTGGATGATCTCGAGGATGCAGCTGCACTGAAGGGAATAGCTAATATGCCGGCACGTGTTAAGTGCGCTGTACTGTCATGGCACACACTTGATGATGCGCTAAAAGAAAAAGAATAAACATATGAGCTACTGCAGGCATAGATGATATGCCTGCAGTATTTTTGCTATGCTCATGTGAGCTTTTATATCTCGCTACATATGGTATATTTTAAGTTCGTTTAGAAAATCATGAGAGTGCCGTAAAATAGAGTGCCTTTGTAATAAAACTTTTTCAAAAGACCTTGACTTTTTGATTAAAGGGCTGTATTATAAGAACTGTAGTTAGCACTCGGACAAGATGAGTGCTAACAAACAGAAGAAATTTCAACAATAGGAGGAAGATAAATCATGATCAAACCATTAGGTGAAAGGGTTGTCATTGAAGTCGCAGAGAGCGAAATGAAGACTGCCAGCGGTATAGTGCTGCCGGACACAGCAAAGGAGAAGCCGCAGGAAGGCACGATCGTCGCTGTAGGAACAGGTAAGCTTCTCGATAACGGTGAGCGCGCAAAGATGGAAGTCAAGGCTGGCGATAAGGTTCTTTTCTCCAAGTATTCCGGAACGGAAGTCAAGGTAGACGAGAAGAAGTATCTTGTCGTCCGTGAGAGTGATATACTCGCAATCCTCTAATAGATTTTGTGGCTTAGATAGATACGAACTGGAGGCAATATAAATGGCAAAGCAGGTTTTGTTCGATGAAGAAGCACGCCGCGCACTCAGCAGAGGCGTTGACGCTCTTGCAAACGCGGTTAAGGTGACACTTGGACCTAAGGGCAGGAACGTAGTCCTTGAAAAGAAGTATGGCGCACCGACAATCACGAATGATGGTGTGACGATTGCACGCGATATTGAACTCGAGGATGCATTCGAGAACATGGGCGCACAGCTCGTGAAAGAGGTCGCAACGAAGACCAATGATGTTGCAGGCGATGGCACCACCACTGCTACGCTGCTCGCACAGTCCATCATCCGCGAAGGAATGAAGAACGTTGCAGCAGGCGCTAATCCGATGGTTTTGAAGAAGGGCATCGAGAAGGCCGTTACGGCTCTCGTTTCGGAGATAAAGAGCCAGGCTAAGACGGTTGATACCAAGGATGCTATTGCTCAGGTTGCATCGATTTCCTCTGGAGATGAGGAGAAGGGCAAGCTTATAGCAGATGCTATGGAGAAGGTCGGCAAGGATGGCGTCATCACGGTAGAGGAGTCCAAGACGATGGATACGAACCTCTCTGTTGTTGAAGGCATGCAGTTTGACCGTGGATACATATCTCCATATATGGTTACTGATACTGATAAGATGGAGGCAGTCCTTGAAGATCCGTACATCCTTATTACGGATCGTAAGATTTCCGCTATCAACGATATCCTGCCGATACTTGAGCAGGTCGTAAAGCTGGGCAAGCCACTCATGATCATCAGCGAGGATCTCGATGGTGAGGCGTTGGCTACAATCGTCCTGAATAAGCTTCGTGGTACGTTCAAGGCTTTGGCAGTCAAGGCACCTGGCTTCGGTGACCGCCGTAAGGCTATGCTTCAGGATATCGCTATCCTGACAGGCGCTAATGTCATCAGTGAGGAGCTCGGACGTAAGCTTGACTCCGTAACGCTTGATGACCTCGGTACAGCTCATCAGGTTCGCTCCACGAAAGAGGAGACCACAATCGTCGATGGCGCAGGCGACAAAGAACAGATCAAGGCTCGTGTTGAGCAGCTTAAGAAGCAGATTGCAGAGACAACATCTGATTTCGACAAGGAGAAACTTCAGGAGCGTCTCGCAAAGCTTGCTGGTGGCGTAGCTGTCATAGAGATCGGCGCTGCTACCGAAGTTGAGATGAAAGACAAGAAGCTCCGCATGGAGGATGCTCTGAATGCAACTCGCGCAGCTGTAGAGGAAGGCATTGTCGCAGGCGGCGGCACGACTCTCATAGATATCCTGCCGGCACTTGACAAGGTCGAGGCTGCAGATGGAGATGAGCAGGTCGGTGTTGATATCGTACGCCGTGCTATCACAGCACCTGTACATCAGATCGCTGACAACGCTGGTCTTGAGGGCTCTGTAGTCGTTGAGAATGTCAAGAAGGCAGCTCCTGGCGTGGGATTCAATGCACTGACCGGTGAGTACGTTGATATGATCAAGGCTGGTATCGTCGATCCTGCAAAGGTGACACGTTCAGCACTGCAGAACGCAGCAAGCATTGCAGCAATGGTTCTCACGACTGAGACCCTTGTCGCTGACAAGCCAGAAGAGAAGCCGGCTGCACCTGCACCGGGCATGGGCGGCGCACCGGGAATGATGTAATACAGCTGTAAAAACCGTATACTATTCATACTAATATAAGTAAGAAAAAGGAGAGGTATCGTTACGTACCTCTCTTTTTTATGATGTTTACCGTTGATGTCCTTCTGGGGTGGATTTTTTACTATATTAACGTATATGTCCATGAGCGGTGGACTGCGGCAAAAAAGTACTTGCACAGCAAATTGAATTGTGGTACAGTACATATATGTTTCTATGAGAGACATGAAATTTATTTGAGGGAGGACTTATTTTGTTCCAGAAAATAGGTAAGAAGTACATGGAGACCACGCTGATAAAGCTCATCATTATCGGCCTGATCATCGGTATCCTCATTGCTCTCTGCGTGCCTGCAGCGGTGCCTGCGGTATCGGTTCTTGGCGATTTCTTCGTCAAAGCATTGAAGGGTGTAGCTCCGATCCTCGTCTTTGTACTCGTAATGAACGCGATGGCTCAGAAGAACTCAGATGCAAGCGCGTCGATGCGCCCAATTGTAAAGCTGTATATTTTCGCTACGTTCTGTGCGTCATTGGTGGCAGTCGCACTGTCATTTGCATTCCCTGTAATGCTGCAGCTTGATATTGCGGAGGCTACGGTAAAACCGCCAAGTGGAATAGAGGAGGTACTTCATAATCTCCTGCTTTCCGTGGTGGATAATCCGATTCATGCGCTTGCATCAGCTAATTACATTGGAATCCTTACATGGGCAATCCTAGCAGGCATAGCACTTCATGCTGCTAATGACCAGACGAAGGCCATGCTTCAGGACTTTGCGAGGGCGATAACGAAGGTTGTACAGTGGGTTATTCGCCTCGCTCCATTTGGTATCATGGGACTCGTTGCAAATGCGATAGGTGCCAGCGGACTTGGAGCTCTGCTCGGGTATGTGAAGATCCTCGGCGTGCTTCTGGCTGCATTCTTCGGCGTGGCACTTATCATGAATCCACTTATTGTGTACTTTCAGATACATCGCAATCCATATCCATTGATTTGGACAACGCTTCGTGAGAGCGGACTTTATGCGTTCTTTACACGCAGCTCCGCTGCCAATATTCCTGTTAATCTTTCACTTTGCGAGAGACTGCACCTCAATAAAGATACATATTCTATCTCTATACCACTTGGCGCTACGATCAATATGTCTGGTGCAGCAATCACGATTGCGGTCATGTCACTGGCTGCAGCACATACACTCGGTATCAATATTGATGTTCCGACGGCTCTTTTGCTCTGCCTCGTGACAACGATAGGCGCATGCGGAGCTTCAGGCGTTGCCGGTGGTTCACTGCTCCTGATTCCTGTTGCCTGTGCATCTTTCGGTGTAGGAAATGATATTGCTATGCAGGTAGTAGGAATAGGCTTTATCATAGGCGTTATCCAGGATTCTTGTGAAACGGCTCTCAATAGCTCTACAGATGTGCTTTTCACGGCTACGGCGGAATTCGCTGAACGTGCAAAGGCAGGTACGCTAAAGGGGACAGATATGTATCCTGATAAGGCTGGGAAAGCATCACTTTAATAGGGTATTATGTTAAAAAATATCGCATGATGAATTTCATGCGATATTTTTTATATTTATTCGGATGATGATGATGTAAATTTTTTAGATTGGATTTATAAATATATTGATTTTTAAGATGTCTGTGCTAGTATAACGTATATATGCTAAATCGTATTGATGTGTGAAGGATGGGTGAAAAAGATGAAGCTTATGGATCATCGTAAGAGAATACTTATACTCGTATGCACATTATTCGCTTGCATAATCGGAGTATCCGCTATGCATATGCCTAGTGAGAGTGTGAACGCATCACAGATAAAGTGGGGGGATTATATTAAAAGAGAGCCAGCATGGTACGGTTCCTCGGAGGGGATAAAGTTTGCTGACATGCTTATCTCAAAGCAGAAGCCAGATGGTGGTTGGCAAAAAGATATGGATATGAAGACAAATGGCTGGTGGAAGGGGTCTACAATAGATAATTCTGCAACTACATCACAGATCATTGTGCTTGCAAAGACTTATAAGGCAACAGGGAATGATAAGTACCTCAAATCGTGTCTTCGCGGGATAGATCTGCTTCTGGATGGGCAGTATGAGAATGGTGGATGGCCACAGGTATTTGGAGCTGATGGCTCATATCATGCGCATATTACATATAATGATAAAGCAATGGTTCGCGTGATGGATTTACTCCGGAAGGTATCGCGCAAAGAGGGAGATTTCGCATTTGTGGATGACAGCTATGCATCAAGGGCTTCTGCTGCGGTGGATAAAGGTGTGCAGTGCATGCTGAATACGCAAATCATATCGGGTGGCGTAAGGACGGGCTGGTGTCAGCAGTATGACGAGAATACATTGCAGCCAGCGTCTGCACGCGCCTATGAGATAGAGAGTATCTCATCAGCAGAAACGGCAGAGATCGTACAGTTCCTGAACAAGCTGGATAATAAGTCTCCAGAGGTCGTAAATGCCATCGAATCCGCTGTCAAATGGATGGATGATGTCAAGATAACAGGATATACGTGGGATAAGAAGAGCGGCGATAAAGGTCTGCAGCCGGGTACAGCAGATGATGTGCTATGGGCGAGATTCTACGAGATTGGTACGAACAAGCCGATGTTTGTCGATCGTGATGGCTCTAAGCATTATGATATACAAGGTATCAGCAAGGAGCGCAGCACAGGATATGCATGGTATGGCAAATGGGGTTGTAAGCTGATTGAGACGGGCTTTGTGAAAAAATGATGATGTAACCCGCTCTTGCGCTCATTGACGATTTTATGAATAAATGATATAATAGCCTGGAAATCAGCGATGATGGAGAATTTATGTATCCCCTGCCGGCACAGAGAATTGGCGATTTGGTGAAAGCCTTGCGGCAGTGGTACATGATGTCACTCCTGAGCCCCTGCAGTGAATGGAGTAGTTGTAGGCGCGTAAGCGGCGTTATGCTTCGAGCCGTGCGGGGTTATACCTGCATGGGAAGATAGGTGGTACCACGGAAGATATGCTCTTTCGTCCTTGATGGGCGAGAGAGCTTTTTTATTTGTCCTATAAATTGGAGGAAAGCTTGAAATGAACGAGAATGAAAACGGCGAGAATAATATTCCTAAGCGTTATGATCCTAAATCCTTTGAGAAAAAATGGTATGATTACTGGGAAAATAATGGGCTCTTCCATGCAGAAGTGGATAAATCCAAGAAACCATTTTCTGTTGTCATTCCGCCACCAAATGTGACCGGACAATTGCATATGGGACATGCGCTTGATAATACATTGCAGGATATACTTGTACGCTGGCATCGCATGAAGGGCGACAATACCGTATGGGTGCCTGGATGTGATCATGCGGGCATTGCGACGCAGGCAAAGGTAGAGGCTGCACTCCGCGAGGAGGGTACGAACCGCTATGAGCTCGGTCGTGACAAGTTCCTTGAGCGCGTATGGGACTGGAAGAAGAAGTTCGGAAGCCGCATCATGTTTCAGCTGAGAAGCTTGGGCTCATCACTCGATTGGGAACGCGAACGCTTCACGATGGATGAGGGATGCTCGCGTGCTGTGAGAGAGGTCTTTGTAAGCCTATATGAACAGGGACTTATATATCAGGGCACGCGTATTACCAACTGGTGCCCTGACTGCAATACGGCTATATCTGACATAGAAGTCGAGCATGTGACAGAGCATGGGCATCTTTGGCATCTTCGCTATAAAGTCGAAAACGAGGATAGGTATGTCGAGATTGCTACCACGCGTCCAGAAACGATGTTTGGTGATACTGGTGTTGCTGTCCATCCAGATGATGAGCGATATAAGGACCTTGTAGGTAAGACACTTATCTTGCCAATCGTGAATCGCAGGATACCAGTCTTTGCTGACGAGTATGTGGATAGGGAGTTCGGCACTGGTGCCGTGAAGGTCACTCCGGCACATGATCCGAATGATTTCGAGATGGGAGAAAGACATCATCTCGAGCAGATAAAAGTTATAAACAATGACGGCACGATGGGCGATGGCGCTGGAAAGTATAAGGGTATGGACCGTTATGAGTGCCGAAAAGAACTCCTGAAGGAATTGAAAGAGCTTGGCGTCCTAGTGTCTGTGGAAGATCATGATCATGCTGTCGGTCATTGCTCGCGTTGTCATTCCACTATAGAGCCGCTTATTTCAAAGCAGTGGTTCGTGAAAATGGACAGTCTTGCGAAGCCTGCTATCGAAGCAGTGCGCGATGGACGGATAAAGTTCGTTCCAGAGCGCTTTACAAAGATATATGAGAATTGGCTGGAGAATATTCGCGATTGGTGCATATCAAGGCAGCTATGGTGGGGACATCGTATACCTGCATGGTATTGCGATGACTGTGGAGAGACGACTGTCTCAAGGACCGATATAGACGTATGCCCGAAATGTGGTAGTCATCACATACACCAGGATCAGGATGTACTTGATACATGGTTCAGTTCCGGGCTGTGGCCTTTCGAGACCTTTGGATGGCCAGACAAGACAGATGATCTTGAGCGTTTTTATCCTACAAGTGTTCTCGTAACAGGCTATGACATCATCTTCTTCTGGGTCGCACGTATGGTTATGATGGGGCTGGCTTTCGGAAAAGATGTACCATTCCGACATGTATTCATACACGGGCTTGTGCGCGATAGTCAGGGACGCAAGATGTCGAAGTCTCTCGGCAATGGCATAGATCCTGTAGAAGTTATAGAGAAGTATGGCGCTGATACATTGCGCTTTATGCTGATTACGGGCAATACACCTGGCAATGATATGAGGTTCTATTGGGAGCGTGTCGAGTCTGCAAGGAATTTTGCGAATAAGCTTTGGAATGCATCGCGTTTCATGCTGATGAATCTCGCTGGGTTTGATCGAAACTTTGCGCCAGAGCAGGATGACTATACGTTGGCTGATCGCTGGATCCTGAGCCGATATGCAAAGACAGCTGCTGGAGTTACTGAGAATCTCGAGAAGTTTGAACTTGGAGAAGCCGCTAGGATGATTTATGAGTTCATCTGGGGTGAGTTTTGTGACTGGTATATTGAGCTTTCCAAATCCCGTCTTTATGATAAGGAAGATGTACGCGGCAGGAATACGGCACTTTATGTATTAGGCTACGTTTTGGAACATACACTTCGTCTGCTGCATCCATTCATGCCGTTCATTACCGAGGAAATCTGGCAAAAACTGCCTCATGAAGGCAAGAGCATAATGGTTGCTTCGTGGCCAAAGGCTGATGAAAAGCTTATAGATGATGCGTCAGAAAAGGCTATGACAGCTATAATGGAGACCATCAAGGCTGCCCGTAACATGCGCGCAGAGGTTGGGGCAAAGCCAGGCGTTAAGGCTCCTCTTATCGTTAACATCACCGATAAGTCACTAGAGCAGACTTTTATGGAAAACGTTCATTATCTAGCCGTGCTTGCGGCTGCAGAGCCTGTGACAATCCTTGATGATGGTGCCGATAAACCAGAAAATGCCCGTACCGCCGTCGCTGAAGGTGTTGAGGTATATCTGCCGCTTAAAGGATTGATTGATGTAGAGGCAGAGACCAATCGCATGGAAAAGGAAAAGGGCAAGCTGACAAAGGAAATCGAGCGACTTACGAAGAAGCTTTCCAATAAGAACTTTGTTGAAAAGGCACCAGCTGCAGTTGTCGAAAAAGAGCGTGAGAAACTTGCAGGCTATCAGGAAAAGATGAAGTCTGTGGAAAGCCGTATCCGCGAACTTGCAGAGATTGGATGATTTTGGAGAGGTAATCCGTAAATGAATTATCAGGAATCACTGGAGTACCTGGACAGCCTGAGTGTGTTCGGCGTAAAGCTAGGGCTTGAACGCATAAGGCATCTGGCATCTCTTATGGGAGATCCTCAGGACAGATACAATACAATACACGTTACTGGGACAAATGGCAAGGGATCGGTCTCTATGCTGCTTGCCGAGGTACTGCATAGATCAGGGATACATGCCGGCCTCTATACGTCACCTCATTTGGTATCCTATACGGAGCGTATGCAGGTCGATGGGCAGCCAATCAGTGAAGATGAATTTGCAGCATGCGCGACCGCGGTAAAGAAGTATACAGATCAGATGATTGCTGAGGGTTTAGAGCCACCGACACAGTTTGAGGTGCTGACTGCGATGGCATTCATGTTCTTCTCTATGAAGCAGGTAGAATATGCGGTCATCGAAGTGGGCCTTGGTGGGCTTATCGACTCAACGAATATCATAACTCCAGAAATATGTGTAATAACGAATGTAACGATGGAGCATGCAGATAAATGCGGAGGGACGATAGAGGGTATAGCTCATCATAAGGCTGGCATAATAAAGAATGGAGTTCCTGTAGTGACTGCAGCTGCAGGCGTGCCGCTTGAGATAATCGAAGAGACCGCTGATGAGAAGAATGCTGATTTATTCGTGCGAGGTAGGGATTTTGACTGTGAGGAAGTAACAGCCAACGTACAGGCTCAGTCATTGTGTTTTCACTCAGAGCTCCTTGGGGTGAAGTCGGAAAAATATAAGCTTAAGCTTCTCGGCGAATACCAGGTTGAAAACTCTGCGCTTGCTGTTATGACGGCACATATACTTCATCAATCTGAACCTCGTATCACCAGTGAAACGATTGCGAGGGCCATGGAACTTGCAGAGTGGCCCGGAAGGTTTGAACGCATGAATATCGGTGGACAGCAGATTGTGATAGATGGTGCGCATAATCCTGCAGGCATGCGCGTATTGAGAAACTCGCTTGACAGGTATTTTCCCGTTGAAGAGCGCGTGCTCTTGCTCGGCATATTGCGAGATAAAGATGTTGATGCTATGCTTCATCTGCTTGTGCGTGCGAACGATACCGTTATTGTTACATCCCCGGATTCGGACCGTGCCAAGGATCCAGAGAAGCTTGCTAAGATGATACATGCCCAGCATGTTGAGGTAGTGCGTGGCAGGGGGGAGGCTCTGAAAAGGGCTTTGGAGCTCGCAGATGAAAGCCGTCTGCTTTGCGTTACCGGCTCACTCTATCTTGTCGGAACCATCCGTCAGCAGTTGATAAATATTCGTGCAGATATCTTGAAGAAGGAGGATGCCTGATGGGTGACTTAGCTGCACGAAGGCAGTCGGGCAACCTTAGAAGCTGGATATTTGCCATGCTTCTTCTGGAGGCCTTCTTTATTGCGATTTCGCCGGTCATAGCGGAGATTTCATTAGGAGTGGGTCTTCTGCTGTGGCTCATCAGGCTAAAGAGAGATCCGTCATCGAGAAATTTCAGACGGTTGCCCTTCGACCTGCCATTAGGCATTTTCGTCTTAATAGGGGCAGTGTCAATATTGGTATCTCCAGACAAGGGGTTTAGCCTATATAATTATAGTAACCTGGTACTGGTATATCTATTTACATACCTCCTAGCCGGACAGAATATCAGGAATAGGGATGATGTGATTAAACTCGTTAAGGTGCTATTCGCGTCTGCTGCCATTTCCGTATTATATGGCTTCTATCAGTTTGTATTTGGTATAGACACAGTGGATATGAAATGGGTAGATGGTGACGCGTTTCCCTGGCTGAGGAAAAGGATCTTTTCAACGTGGATAAATCCTAATATATTTGCCGGGTATCTTGATATAATGATTGCGCTAGCCTTTGGCTTTATGGTAAAGCTTAGAATAGACAGGCGTACGCGTATGATTATTGCGGCGTGTATAGTGGCTATGGCCGCATGCCTTGCAATGACTTATGCCAGAGGTGCTTTCCTCGTGATGGCATTCGTATTGATATGCTATGGCTTGCTTAGAGATTGGCGTATATTGCTGGGATGCTTAGCTGTAATTGCATTGGCATTTGCAATAGAGCCATCATTCTTTGAGCGTATCTCATCTGCTTTTACGCATATGGACACATCGATGGAAATGCGTACAGCGTTGTGGGAAAGTACCGTCGCTATGATCGAAGACCATCCATTCTTGGGGATTGGATGGGGTGCATATTACCTTGTATATCCCGATTATAATTTTTATCTGCAGGATGACAGCGTCTACCATATCGTGCATGGGCACTCGATGTATCTGAACTATGCTGCCGAGATCGGCATAGCTGGGGCACTGGCGTTTTTCTGGTATTTATTTGGCACTATGCTGATGGCATTCCGTTCAAAAGCCCATGATGTACAGGGGTTCACTGATGGTCTGATGCTCGGTGTTGGGCTTGCACTTGCTACCGTCGCGCTAAATGGTATACCTGATGACCTGCTATTCAATTTCCCTTCATCAATGCTTTTATGGCTGATTTGTGCTATGGCTGCAGCGGTACATACCAATTGGAATAAAAGCGTGTCAGATATGGCCATGGACAATGACAAGCAATCAGATGTGAAAGCGAATGTCGTGGAACTTTTCTCCGATGATGACAGCATTGAAAGCAACGTGTTATCTGTCAACACGTCTTCAGATCAGCTGGCCTCAAGTGATGATAATGCTATTGAAGAGGACAAGACTTCACCTGGCCTAGATGAAATTCAGGATGATGTCAAGGATCCATCAGATGGTGATGCTCACGAAGATATCTCTAGTAATGATAGTAATGACATAGAGGATGATAACTTATTAAAGGATAAAACAGCAGAGGAGTTGTCTTCAGATAATGAACCTGTAGATGGTTTAACTGATAAAGATATTATGCCGGATGAAAACGGCCAGAAAGAGGGATGATTTGTTTGAAGGTACAGGCTTCTATATCTAAGGCTACGATTGACAGGCTTCCGTTATATTTCAGGGCTTTGAGGAATGCTCAAGAAGAGGGGCTGGATATAATCTCATCCGATGAGCTAGGCAGAAGGCTTAGTATTACACCTGAGCAGATCAGGAAAGATTTGACTTCTTTTGGACAGTTCGGCAAAAAAGGCGTAGGATATTATGTCAATGAACTGAAAAAGAATGTAAGCAATATCCTGGGACTTGATAATCACTGGAATATGGCTATAGTTGGGGTGGGGCACTTAGGTGCGGCTCTTGCAAACTATCAGAATCTAGGCATGCTTGGATTCCAGCTTGTTGCACTCTTTGACAGAAAACCAGAAGTGATTGGAACGACTGTGAATCACGTGCAAGTAGAAGATATGGAAAGAGTCAGTGAAATCGTCCATGAGCGCAATATAAAAATCGGTGTTATAACCGTACCAGCAGCGTTTGCACAGGATGTTGCAGACCGCTTGATAAGTGCTGGTGTCAAGGGGATATGGAACTTCGCGCCGGCTAAGATGTGTGTACCTGATGACGTATGTATAGTAAATGAAGATATTTTCACGGGTCTAAGCACACTTTCGTATCATATGGTTCATATGTAATGTA
>OMZT01000091.1 GCA_900315615.1 uncultured Veillonellaceae bacterium
AGTAATGGCGGTACAGTACTCATCAACCGCCTGGAAAATCAGCTCGGCGTCCCCGTCGTGCCGATATCTGCGGCGAAGAACGAAGGCATAGACGAGCTCGTAGACCATCTGCTCCACGTGGCAAAATATCAGGAAAAGCCGCGCAGGCAGGATTTCTGCGATGAGAATGAAGATGGCGGCGCAGTGCATCGTGCGATACATGCCGTGATGCACCTCATTGGGGACAAGGCAGCAAAAGCCGGCATACCACTACGGTTCGCTGCGAGCAAGCTCATAGAGGGCGACCACCTGGTCGAGGCGAAGCTGCAGCTTGACGATGGCGAGAAAGATATCATAGAGCATATCGTGCGTCAGATGGAGAAAGAACGCGGTCTCGATCGTGCAGCCGCCATCGCCGATATGCGGTTCGACTTCATTCGCCACCTCACGGCAGATACCGTAGTGAAGCCGCATGAAAGCACAGGCCACTACAGGAGCCGTCAGGCTGACAGGCTCCTCACGGGCAAATATACCGCAATCCCGTTCTTTGTCATCGTCATGGCTGCGGTATTCTACCTGACATTCAACGTCATAGGCGCAGCCATGCAGGAGGGCTTGCAGGCACTCATAGATATAGCGGCAGAGTCGTCTGGCGCGGCACTAGAGGCGGCGGGCGTATCACCCGTGCTTCATTCACTCGTACAGGACGCCATATTTGATGGCGTCGGAACGGTGGTCAGCTTCCTGCCTATCGTCATCTTGATGTTCCTATTCCTCTCCATCATGGAGGACTCCGGCTACATGGCGCGTGTCGCGTTCTTCATGGATAAGCTCCTGAGGAAGATAGGCCTCTCGGGGCGCAGTATCGTGCCGATGCTCATCGGCTTTGGCTGCTCCGTGCCAGCCGTCATGGCGACGCGCACGCTCCCATCGAGCCGTGATCGCAAGATGACCGTATTCATGATACCGTTCATGAGCTGCTCTGCCAAGATCATGGTCTATGGATTCATCACGGCGGCATTCTTCCCCGGCAGGGGAGGAGCCATCGTGACGGGACTATATTTCCTCGCTATCCTCATCGGCGTACTTGTGGCACTCCTGATGAAGCATACAGTATTTCAGGGTGAGGCGGTGCCGTTCGTGATGGAGCTGCCTAACTATCGCCTGCCCAGTCTGAAAAGCGTCGGCTTGCTCGTCTGGCAAAAGACGAAAGATTTCATATCAAAGGCATTCACGATCATCTTTGTCGCTACCATCATCATATGGTTCCTCAGGAGCTTCGACTTCGGACTGAATCTCGTAGATGATGCTTCGGTGAGCATCATAGCGCAGATAGCACAGGTCATAACGCCCGTATTCGCACCGCTCGGCGTGACGGATTGGCGTATCGTTACGGGACTCATCGCGGGACTCATGGCCAAAGAAAATGTCGTCGCCACATTGTCGATGCTGCTAGGAGGCGCATCCATCATCGATGTGGTATCACCCGTAGGTGCGGCGGCATTGCTCGTATTCGTGCTTCTCTATACGCCGTGCATAGCGACGGTGAGCATGATCTATCGCGAGTTCGGCATACGCGATACCGCATTCGTTGTGGTATTTCAGATGCTCGTAGCATGGATTGCCGCATTCGTGGTACATCTGCTATTGACCATATGAATCAGCACAGATAACGATATCTTTTCAAAGCCCTTCATGAGTAGATTTTCCAGAATCTGGCTCATGAAGGGCTTTATGTGTGTATTTTATATGTATTTTTAATGAACGATAGAAAATAATGCTTAACAATAGATACGAAATGTAGTATAATGAATACCAAATAAGAAACCCTATAAACCGATTCCAATGTTTTACAGGATTGTATTGCTGCCCTATGGCAGTTGATTTTATGAAAGGAAGGAACTCTCCATGAACGGTCAGACGGGAAGGAACCTCGCCAAGAAAGTCGTGCTGGCACTCTCAGCTGGTATGATCGGCATCGTGCCATCAGCGTATGCATTGCCGAACCAGGGAACCCATAACAATGCAAGTGTTGCTGCTATCACAAAGTCTGGTAATACCATGACTATCGTAGGTAAGGGCAACAATAATATCATCAATTGGAACGATTATTCGATTGCTAATGGTGAAACGGTTAACTACAACGATACATCGAATTATCTCAACATTGTAAATGGCGCAACGAAGTCGAACATCAATGGTGAGATAAAGGGCGGCAACAACGTCTACCTGCTGAACCAGAATGGCATACTCTTCGGCTCGACCGCGCATGTCCATGTCGGCGGCCAGTTCGTCGCCTCCACCGCCCCGATCAGCGATGCACAGAAAGAGGAGTTCGCGGCAAATGGCGTCATCAGCACTGTTGACGCAACAGGTGCTGTAAATGACATCGTAAATCATGGTACACTTGATGCTACATCCGTTGCGCTCATAGGTAATGAGATCGTGATTGGCAATGCTGCAAATATAGTGCCGACGAAATCTAGTGTCGTCCTTGCGGCAAACGGAGATATCGATATTGGACATACAGCTGATATAGTCCCTGCAGGAAAGACGATTGCGGACTTTGCAAAGAATAACCCTAAAAAAGCAGGAAAGAATATGTCTGGTTATACTGTAAAGAGCGGACATGTTAATGACTGCGTGCTTATCGGGTCTGCTGATGAACTAAAGAGCATGATTGCTTCAGGAAATTATATGCTGAGCCAGGATATAGATCTGAGTGGACAGAAAGATTTTCAGATTAATACATTCCAGGGGTCTGGCGATATTGGCTTTGGCGCATGTCTTGATGGCGCTGGATACGCCATAAAGAACCTTACATCGACTAAGGGTGGATTATTCGGTACGTTGAAGAACGGCGTTTCTATCAAGAATCTGAAGATAGAAAATGCAAGCGTAGATGCAAATACCAAGTATGTTGGCATCCTCTCAAATCAGCTTAACTATAATGTAGCCATAAAGAATGTCGATGTGGTTGGCGGACATATAACTAATACTGACACGAACGGTACAGGTGGACTCGTAGGTAATGCCAGCACGAAAGACGCTAATCATGCTATTACTATCGACCATGTGAGTAACTCTGCAGCTGTGACATCTGCTCAAGGTGTTGGTGGAATACTTGGTAAATCGGAAGCTAATGGACCAGAAGTACACATTACCAATGCGGTCAATACGGGTACCATTACTGCTACGACAAATGGATATATCGGTGGTATAGCAGGACAGTTGAATGCGGGTACCGTTTCATATGCGTATAATAGTGGCAAGATTGTTTCCACTACAAATAATACTGGCGGTATAGTGGGAGCTGCAAATGGAGCAGGAATCAGCGTATCCTATGCTGTGAATGCAGGCGATATGTCTGAGACAAAGAATGCAAGTGGCATCATAGGCGGTGTCAAGAGTGATACAGTCATCAGCCATGCCGTCGATGCTGCATCTAAATCAGGAAGTAGTTATTATGCGATCGTTGGAACCAGTACTGCCCCAACTATTGAAGATGCGATAACGACTGGTGGATATGTCGATACAAATCATTGGACAAAAGGTACGCCTACGAAAGTCAGTGCTTCAACCGCTATGAAAGCTTCCACATACGCTGGATGGGGAGATTCGGGTGTGGACGCTGCTGGTAATGATAACAGCAAGGCTTGGAGAATATATGAAGGCAAGACGGCACCAATGCTTAAGGCATTCATGACGACTGTCGATGCACCTACATACGAGAAGACCTATAATGGAACCGCTCAGACGGTAGAAAATGTAGAGATTGATGGCGCAAGCAGCACGCTGAAGTTTGTTGAAGCGGACGGCTATAAGACAGGCTATACGAATGCGGGCACATATACGCTTGGTTCTTTCTACGATACATCGGCAACAGGCTATAATATCGTCGGCGATGCGACGCTTACGATGAAGAAGGCACCACTCGTCGTCGATGCTGCGGATACCACGATGGTATATGGCAATCCGGGCTCTGTGAAGCTGAAGATGGACGCGAGCAACGTCAGCGGTACCATATACACTGATGCTGATAAGGCACTCATCAGCGCAGCACTCGAGAAGGACAACGCTTTGACACCGGATCTCAGTGCGGCGATGGACGGCAACAGGACGAAGGACGTCGGCGTATATGACCTGAAGGTCGCATATAACGGCGAGCCGCTTCAGAACTATGAGTTCGTCGCTGGTGCTGAGGGCAAGACCGCACATATCACGATCACGAAGGCACCGCTGAAGGTCACGCTCAGCGATGTATCTACGACATATGGCACGGCATTCGATAGCAATGCATATGCCAAGGGCGTGAAGGCAGAGGGACTCACGAATGGCGACACGCTCGCAGACGTCGTCGGTACACTCACATTTGAGAACGGTGCTCTTTCACCAGTGGCTGGACATGTCACAAACGATGTAGGCACGTATGCATATAGCCTGTCCAACGCCAACAACAAGAGCAACTATGAGTTCACGGCGGATTCGTCTCTGACGGGTACTGCGAATGTGAAGAAGGCAGTGCTCGACTTCTCAGGTGCAAAGCTCGCACCGAAGACCAGCGTATATGGCGTTGCATTCGATGATACGGTCGACTCCGATAACAAGCTCGTATCCGGTATCAAGGGACTCACAAATGGCGATGACATCACGTCACTCGGCCTGACATATACGAATAATGCTGCCGATGTAGATGCCGCAGGACAGGCTGCTTATCAGGCTGTCCAGGATCGCATCGATGCAGGCGAAACGGTTCTCGATACGGAGGTCGCTGCAGCGGCGAACTACCGTCAGACGAAGGCAGTAGGCGACTATGACTTCTATGCTACGATACCGACGCTCTCTAACTACGAGATCGTCGGCACGGACGGCACTCTGATGTCGACTGCAACCGTTACGCCGGCAACGCTCTACTACAAGGCGGATAAGAAGACGGTTGAGAACGGCTGGGTCACGAAGCATGGCTACTATGCGCATAACGCGAATGGCCTTGAGATACCGTTCTCCGGACAGTTCATCAACTTCACGAATGGTGATACGCCGGATACGATATCTGCGGGTATGCTCACGTTCAATACGGGTGACAGCGTACCGAGCCGCAAGGGCAGCTACGTACTGTATGGTGATGTAGCCGCTGGCACGAGGGTCGGCAACTACTCCCTCATGCAGAAGAGCGATCCTGCGTACATGCCGCTCACGGTCATCGATCCGGTGAGCCTCAGCATGGATCAGGAGCCTGTGATGAACCAGGTGCTCGCATCTGAGTCCCAGGCAGCAGATCTCGTACCGCAGGCGGCTGGTATCACGAAGGTAGCGATGCCTCTTGCCGGCTCACCGATTGCAACACAGGGTGCTGCTATGCCTGAGAATGGCTCTGTCACACCGGATGCTTCATCAGCGACGAAAGCTACAGTCGCTGAGGGCGTTGACGTCAGCAATACAGCAGAGGCAGGCGTGAAGGAAGACCGCACGTCAGGAGTTGGCGGCGAGGCAACGGCCGTAGAGACCACGAGCAATACGATGGCAGTCTCGGATCAGGGCACGTCTTCTGAAGGTGATGATGAGAAATGATCGATAAGAGGATGGGCGCGGCTGTTGCCGCTGCCCTTTTGATGGGAGGAACTGGCTGGGGCATGGCCTCGGCCGCGGCTCCTGCCGGTGCTGCACAGCAGGCGGCACGGACTGCTGTACAGACGACACCGGCGGGCATACCGTCCGCGACGGCAGGGCAGCTTGGCGAGCTTACGGCACAAAGGCCAGAGGTGAGCGTGTCATATGAGGTGACGGCAGCTGCCGATGCCTCTATCAAGGCTGCGGGCATGGTGGATGGCGTATACACGGCGCCGACGATCCAGCAGACGCTAGACTATATCGCCAGCCTGCATGCAAGCAGCGCGAAGCTCCTGATAAAGCCAGGTACATACCGCGAGAAGCTTCGCATAGATCAACCATCGCTCATGATGGCTGGCACGGGAGACCGTGCGTCTGATGTGTGTATCGTTTTCAATGATGTCGAGGGCACGCCGCTTAGACCGGGGGATGAGAAATACCGTCCAGGCAAGAAGGACTACGGCATGGAGTGCTCGACAGTCAGTGTCCTACCTGATGCGAAGGGCTTCACAGCCAGGAACATCACATTCGTTAACGACTTCGATACAGAGCGTGCGCGTGCACAGGGGCTGAAGATGGCGGTACAGGGACTGGCATTCCGCTCGGAGGCAGATCAGACGAGCCTCTACGGCTGCCGCTTCATCGGACGACAGGATACGTTGATGCCGAATGCAGGGCGTCAGTATTATAGGGACTGCTACATCGCAGGAGATGTTGATTTCATATTCGGTGCGGCTACGGCAGTATTCGAGGACTGTACGATCGAGGCATTGCCTCGTCGCGTCAGCCATCATCCGGCGAGCCATGGATATATCACCGCACCGAGCACCCTGACGGGGACGCATGGGTATCTGCTCTACAAATGCCGCATTACTGGACATCTGCCAGGACATGACACGGTGTATCTCGGCAGACCTTGGCATCCGTCATCCGTCAAGGAAGCGGTGAACTCTGAGGCAGTATTCCGCGAGTGCAGCATAGATGTGCGTATAGCCGGATCCGGCTGGCACAGCATGGGAAACAAGTATGGCACCTATGAGCCTGAGGACAGCAGGATGTTTGAATACAGGAACACGGGTGAGTGGGCCGATGAAAGTCGCCGACAGCTGGCAGACAAGGAGGCCGTGGAATATACGCCTGAAGGTTTCCTGGGCGCATGGTATTCTGAAGTGAAGAGCAAATGAGGGATAGGTGAATAACGCAATGAATAGTATATCCAGGAAGGTCATGCTGGCTCTCTCTGCAGGCATGATCGGACTTGCTCCGACAGTGGTGCAGGCTATGCCGACAGGCATGTCGAGCAGCACCGCTACGAAGACACTAAGCAGGGGCAACACGGTGATGAAGATCACCGGCTCCAAGACGAATAATGTCATCAACTGGGACACGTTCTCTATAGCGCGCAATGAGAAGGTGCAGTTCACGGACAAGAACAACTATCTGAACGTCGTGAACGGCGCATCCACATCAGAGATCAATGGCGTACTGCGTGGAGGCAATAACGTTTATTTAATCAATCCTAACGGAGTGCTCTTCGGTACGAGGGCAAAGGTCAAGGTCGGCGGGCAGTTCCAGGCGTCTACGCGTCCGGTATCCGATCTCGATACAGCGACATGGGAGAAAGGCGACAGCACGAGCTCGCCACTGACCAGCACGGCAAAGGATATGACGGGCAATATCATCAACCTTGGCAGCGTACAGGCTACAGCTGTTGCGATGGAGGGCAACGATATCGTGCTGCTCGATCCATCCAAGATGGTTGACCAGACGGGTAAGCAGCTCACGGCGACACTGACGACGGGTGATAGCGGTGTCACGCGTACCGGCTATACGGCTATCGTAGATGGCTCTGCAAAGGATACCTATAAGAATGCCGATGGCAAGATCGTCTATAAGACGCTCACGGATGCCGTGAAGAACGAGGGCGACGGTGCAACGATCCTGATACAGCCGGGCACATACCGCGATAAGGTACTCATAGAGAGCAAGGATGTCACATTGGTCGGTGCGGACACCGCGAAGTACGTCCGTATCGTGAACGACCAGGCAGAGGGCTCCAAGATATCAGCTGACTACGCATGGACGGTGACGAGCTCATCGAAGGGCGTCGGCGATGCGTATGGTATGGATGACGCCACGATCACGGTCGATAAGGATGCTACGGGCTTCAGGGCGTACAGCATGACGGTATCGAACGACTTCGTGCCTGAGGATAATGGCCTTATCGCACAGAAGAATTCTAAGGGAGAGCTCGGTGCTGCAGCACAGGCGTTGGCTTTCCGTAATGGTACCGATAACAGCCTGCTCTGGAACTGCGATTTCGTAGGACGTCAGGATACCATATATGCATATAAGCACGGCGCGGGTGAGAACGCACGTCAGTACTACAAGAGCTGCTACATCGACGGCGATGTCGACTATGTCTGCGGCGCAGCAGATATCGTAGTCGAGAACTCCGAGCTCCATACGTTGTTCTATCGTCCATCGTCCCTTGCAAGTGGCGTGAAGGATGCAGATGGCAACTATGTTCCGGATAAGGCTGCAGCGTTCATATCCGTACCGAAGGACTTCGGGAAGGATCAGGATATCGGATTCCTCTTCATCAACTGTAACCTTACGAGCAGCGAGTCCATCAACGGCGCTCAGTACTATGCACTGGGTCGTCCATGGTCGAGCGGCGGACAGGTCAAGACGCTCTTCAAGGATTCTACGTATGACAGCCACGTGCTTCCTGCAGGCTGGTACTACATGGGTGATAACGATGCGAAGTGGCCTTGGTTCCAGTCCTTCTACGAGTCCAATCCGACATACGTCAATGCTGACGGTACAAAGAGCACCACGACGCTTGAGAGCGTATGGGAGAGCCTTAGCGGCAAGGATCAGCTCAACCGCAAGATTATGGATAAGGATACGGCGGCACTTCATACGGTCGAGAACTACCTCGCAGGTACGAACCTTGTCAAGGACTATGGTGACTCTGCGACCGGTAAGGCTAAATATCCAGCGAAGACCACCACGGCAGAAAGCTATAAGGCTGCCTCTGGTGAAACCACTATAAAGTAATCTGATATGATGTCGGATGCTGCTGTTTTTGCAAAATCATATGTTTTTGTCTATAATGGACATGCTGCAGTATGAATCACTGCAGCAGCATTACGATGTATCATGAAAAAGGAGTAGATTGTTTTGAAGCAATCCATGTCAAAGAAAAAGTATCTTGCACTCGCTGTAGCACTGGGGCTCGGGATGGGAGCTGCGCTTCCTTCCGTTGAGGCTGCAGATCAGACGCGTGCACAGCAGGACCTCCAGGCACAGCAGCAGTATATACAGCAGCAGGCTGGCAGCACGAATGCTGAGGTGAAGCTGGGGAAGATGACTTTTGACGTTGGGAACGTTTCCGTTACCGGAAACAATAAGATGTCAGAGAAGAGCATCCTCCGTCTGGTTCCAGAGCTTCGCAACAAGACGGTAAATGTGCGCACATTATCGAAGCAGATACAACTCGTGAACGATAATGGTGCCATGCATCTCACCGCATATCTGCATCCAGGTGGATCTGGCAAGTACGATGTCGAGATCAAGACGGAGGAGCTGAAGAGCCAGCATGTGAATGTGGGCATCAGCAATACAGGCAATGACTACACGGGGGATTGGCGTCTCACTGCAAGCTACATTGATAGCAATATCAGCCATTCCAATGACTCTTTGGGCATAGCTTTCGTGACATCGCCAGCAGGCGGACATTGGAGCGATGTGCGTCAGGCAGCATTGCAGTATCGCCTGCCACTTCCGAAGCACTCTGACAGCTTCGTGTTCAATGCAAGCTACTCAGATGTAGACCTCGGCTCCGTGTACAACTATCCGGGACTCTTCGACCTCTCTTCGAGCGGCAAGAGCAATACCGTCGGCATGCACTTCCAGCATAACTACGCATATAGCGCACATGAGAAGGATATCATCGATATAGGTGTTGACCATAAGAAGTACGAGAACAAGAATAATTGGCATTTCGCATCGTCAACGGACTTCCCAGTCAACTATGATTTCTCCGTGAATACGGCAGGGCTTACATTCATACATAATGACCGCAATGCGTCACATTCCTTCACGTACAGCCTCGGCTATGTGAAGAGCTTCGCAGGCGATCAGCAGGATCTCGAGGCAGCGACACCGGGCAGTGACAGTAGCTTTGATTACTGGACTGCAGGCATAAATTACGTGCTGTCATCACCGTCTGATTGGCGTATGGCACTGAGGGTGCATGGACAGTATTCGAGCGATGACCTCGTATCGACGGAGCAGATCGGTGCGGGCGGCATCTACAGCGTGCGCGGCTACGATGAGCGTGTGCTCGGCGGCGATACGGGTGTTGTAGGCAGCTTTGAAGTCTACTCTCCGGAGTTTGCGAAGCATCAACGCGCTCTGTTCTTCGTCGATGCAGGCAATCTGAGGAACAACAATGACAGGAATACATTGTTTACGCATGATGAGCTTGCATCGAGCGGTATCGGCTATCGCTACACGGCTGACAACCTGTATTTCGCGCTCGACTATGTGTTCGCTATGAGCGATCCGGATTGCTTCGATAGGATAAGCCATCCGGAGCATAAGCGCTGGAATGTGATGATGAATGCCAGCTTCTGATTTTGAAAGGGAGTATCAGGAATGAAATGGAAGAAACTTCACGGATCTGCCCTGGCGTTAGCTGTATGTCTGGCACTGTCGGGGACGGCACTCGCTATGCCTACAGGCGGCGAGGTCGTGAGCGGCACCGCAACACTGAATGGTGGTGCATTCGCTGATCCGGCTTCAGGAGCTACTATCGCATCGAGTGGCGGATATGCGGTCATCAACTGGCAGAACTTCGGCATCGCGTCTGGCGAGAGCCTGAGCTTTGATACGACGGCTGGAGGCATCCTGAATAGGGTGACGGGAGACCAGCTCTCAGAGATCATGGGGCATATGTCACAGAAGGGCACGAATCCTCTGTTCCTCGTGAACCCGAATGGTGTCATTGTGGGCAATGGTGCCGTGATCGATGCCACAAACCTCACGCTTTCGAGCCTCGACATATCAAACACCGATTTCAAGAAGCTCACAAAGGATAAGAAAGCAACACTGACAGATAACAGCTTCGGCGGTCTCGGTGACTATGGCGTTGATATCCAGGGCGGCACGATAAATGTGGATGGCAGCCTCGGGCTTTTGGGTTCCTCGGTGAATATCGCAGATGGTGTTGTCATAGCTCC